>DASZJM010000429.1:0-7550 GCA_035948165.1 Candidatus Methylomirabilota bacterium | reverse complement strand
GGCCGCGAGCACGTTGCGCATTTTCATGAGGGTGGCGAGCTCCTCCGCCTCGCGCGGCAGCGCGGTGCCCCCGGTGCCCTCGTCGAGGCGCAGGCGCGCTTGCTCGAGCGCGAGCGCGACCCGGTAGGCGGCTTCCGCCTCCTGGGCCCGGCCCTGCTGCGCCAGCAGCGCGCCCGCGTAGGCCGGGGTGCGCGCATCGGTCGGATCGAGCCGGCGCGCCTCGTCGAGGGCGGCCCGCGCTCCGGCCGGATCGCGCGCCATCGCCTTGCGCCACGCCATCCGCAGGAGCCAGCCCGCGTTGGTGTGCACCAGGTTGGTGGTGACCGACATCTGCCGGTCCGACTCGTCGACCCGCCCGATCCGCCGGTAGAGCTCGGCGAGGGTCTGGTTGGCTTCGAGCGATCGCGGCTGCCGGCGCAGCGCGCTCGCGAGGGCGGCGAAGGCCGCGTCCTGATGCCCGGCCGAGAACTCCACCTCCGCCTGCAGCATGTCGCCCTCGAAGGTGTTCCGCAGCACCGCGAGCGCGGCGTCGAGGGCGGCGCGCGAGGCGCGCATCAGCTCCGCGGCCTGGGCCTCGAGCTGGCTCGCCTGCCCGATCGCCTCGCCGCTCGGCGGGTAGTACCGCGTCTCGGTCACCCGGTAGACCCCGTCCGATCGCGTCTCGGTGTGGGAGCTGCTCTCGACGCGCGGCGCGCGCAGCGCCGCCGCCCGGGCGTAGAGCGCGCTCGCCCGCTCCACCAGGAACTTCGCCCGCAGCCGGAGCGCCTCCGGGTTCCGCGGCGCGGCGGCCAGCACCCGGTTGACGATCTGCTCCGCGCTCGCCTCGTCGCCCAGGCGCACCAGCGCGATCGCCTTCACGGTCTGGGCCCCGATGTGATCGGCCTGCGCGGCGAGCGCCGCGTCGCAGAGCGCGACCGCGCGGCGCAGCTCGTCGGTCCGCGACGACTGCCAGCGGAACGGCTGCGGCCCGTGGCGCGGCTCGACGTCCTCGCCGCGGTAGGCGAGGTTGGCCTCCTCGATCAGGAAGCGGCCCAGCTCCGCGTAGGGCGCGGCCGACTTGGGCGCCGCGCGCACCGCGTCCTCCAGCTCGCGCACGTGGTCCTGGTACCACTCGTCGTAGCGCAGACGGTGCGGGGCCATCGCCCGCTGCAGGGTGAGGGCCTGGCCCACCAGCGCCTCCTGCGCCGCGCCCGCGCGGGCGCTCGCCTCGAGCGCGGTCAGCAGCGCCTCGGGCTGGCCGTCGGCGTGGCCGGCCGCGATCTCCTGCTCGACGGCGGCCCGCCGGCGCCCCGCGAACCCCGCGTCCTGGCGGGCCGCGGTCTCCAGATCGGCGCGGGCGCGCGCGGCGTCGCCGAGACGCGCGGCCGCGAGGGCGCGGCCGAGATAAGCGGCAGGCGCCCGGGTCTGGGCGGTGAGCCCGATGGTCAGCTCGCGCCGCGCGGTGGCGGCGCGCCCCAGCTCGAGCCACGCGCCGCCCGAGTAGAGATGCACCTCGCCGCTCGCCGGTTGCACCGGGCGCACGAAGGCCACCTCCTCGAGCACCGCGGGCCACGCGCCCTGCGCGTAGAGCTCGCGGGCCCGCGCGAGGTGGGCGGGCACCAGATCGGGCCGGGTGGCGGCGCGATTGGCGAACCAGGCGCCGGCCTGGCGCATCGCCTCCCGCACCGCCGGGGTGACGCCCTTGGCGTAGGGCGTCGCCATCTCGTAGTAGACGAACGACGCGTAGTCGGTCGGGTAGTCGTCGCGGCCCTGGATCACGTAGCCGGGCGCGCCGCCGAACCAGCCGCGCCCGCCCGGCCCCTTGTTGTCGAGGCTCGAGCGCTGCTGGCCGTTGCTCATCATCTGCGCGGTGTAGGTCCAGAGATCGGCCTCGCGCCCCTTGAGGCCGGCGCGCTTGGCCTGCTCGAAGTCGGCGATGGCGGGGCCGAGCTGCTCACCCAGGCACTGGGCGACGCCCCGCGCCAGGATGAACGCCGGATCGGGCGAGGCCTGCGCGGCCTGGGTGAGCGCGGTCGTCGCCTCCGCGTAGCGCCCCTGGCGGATGGCGTCGAGGCCCTGCACGTAGGCGCGCAGCGCGGGGCTCGGCTCGCCCTGCGCGCCGACCGCGGCGGGCCAGGCGAGGAGCGCGAGCCCGACGAGGAGCGCGCGCGCCGGCCGGCTCACCGCCCGTCCTGCTCCAGGATCTGCTGCAGCCGCTCGCGCGGCACCGCGATCTGCACGCCGGCCCGCTCCTCCTCCAGCAGCATGAAGCTGCTCGAGTCGCGATCGCCCCACCCGCGGTTGAGCGCCTCCGTGATCTCCTCGAGCGCCAGGTTGGCCAGGCGCATCGGCACGCCGTGCTCGCGCCCGAGCGCGGTGGCGAGCGAGACGTCCTTGTGACCGAGGCGCAGGGCGAAGGACGGCGGATCGAACTGGCCGGGCAGGAACTTGTCGACCAGCACGTCGAAGGTGCGCCGGCGTCCGGTCGCGCCCTGCCGCACCGCCTGCCACAGCAGCTCGGGCGCCACCCCCGCCTTCACGCCCATGGTGAAGACCTCGGCGAGTACGGTGCGGATGGTGAAGCTCGCGCAGTTGTGGACGAGCTTGGCCACCGCGCCCGCGCCGATCGGGCCCACGTAGTAGGGCTGGTCGCCCATGGCCTCGAGCAGTGGGCGATGTCGATCGAAGAGCGCGCGATCGCCGCCCACCCAGATCGCGAGTCGCCGGGTCTTCGCCCCCACCGGGCCGCCGCTGACCGGGGCGTCCAGCACGTCGACCCCGCGGGCCGCGAAGAGCCCGTGCAGCCGCCGCACCAGGGCCGGCGCGTTGGTGGTGAGGTCGAAGAGCGCGGTGCCCGCGCGCATGCCGTGGATGAGCCCGTCCGGGCCCAGGGCCACCTGCTCCACCTCGGGCGGTCCGGGCAGCGAGGTGAACACCACGTCCACGTCCTCCGCGAGCGCCCGCGGGGTGTCCTTCCAGACCGCCCCGGCGGCCAGGTGCGGGGTCGCGGCGGCCCGTCGCAGGTCGTGCACCGCGAGGGTGTGGCCGGCCGCCTGGAGGTTGGACGCCATGCTGGCGCCCATGATGCCGAGACCGATGAATCCGACTCTCATGTCGAGGGTCCTCCCGGCGGCATCTTGGCACAGCCGCCGGACCGTTTGCTTGACTCCCCGGCCGGGTCGGCCTAGATTCTCTCCCGGGAGGCGAGCCCAATGGCGCTGACATTCCGCAAGCTTCACCCCTGCTTCGCCGCCGAGGTCGGCCCGGTCGACCTCAAGACCGTCCGCGACGAGACGACGCTCGCCCGCATCCGCTCCGGCATGGACGAGTTCGCGGTCCTGGTCTTCCGCGACCAGATCTGGAGCGACGTCGAGCACCTCGACTTCGCCCAGCGGCTCGACGGACGGCTGCACACCAAGCTCGGCATCAGCGCGCTCCAGAAGAACCGCCTCGGCAACGAGGCCCTCGGCGACATCTCGAACCTCGACGAGAGCGGCGAGATCATGAAGTCGGACAACCGCCGGCGCATGTACGGCCTCGGCAACCGGCTCTGGCACACCGACGCCTCGTTCCAGGACCCGCCCGGCCGCTACTCGATGCTCTCCGCCAAGGTGGTGCCGCCGGTGGCGGCGGACACCGAGTTCGCCGACATGCGCGCGGCCCACGACGCGCTGCCGGAGGACGAGAGGGCGCGGCTCGAGGGCCTGCGGGTGCACCACTCGATCGCCTACTCGCGCCAGACCCTCGGCTTCGAGTTTTCGGAGAACGAGCAGGAGGCGCTCCAGGGCGCGATCCATCCCCTGGTGCGCACGATCCCGCGCTCGAACCGCCGCTCGCTCTACCTCGCCTCCCACGCCTCGCGGATCATCGACTGGCCGGTGCCGGAGGGGCGGCTCCTCCTACGCGAGCTGATCGAGCACGCCACCCAGCCGCGCTTCGTGTACCGGCACCAGTGGCGGGTGGGCGACCTGGTGATCTGGGACAACCGGGCCACCATGCACCGCGCGCGCCCCTTCGACGACGCTCGCTACCGACGCGAGATGCGGCGCGTGACCACCCTCGACGTGGAGCAGCCGGCGGCCGTGACCACCGGGGCCTGACCGGCCCCTCTCGCCGCCGCCCGCCCGCGCTCCGCCCGCCCGATGCGCACGCCCTACGAGCCCCGGACCCGACGGCGGATCCTCTGCATCTCGCCGCGCTACGCGCCCTCGTTCGGCACGTTCCACTACTCCTACCCGCTCTTCGGCGGCCGGATCCGCGCCTTCATGCCGCCCCAGGGACTGCTGGTGGTGGCGGCCTACCTGCCGGAGTCGTGGGAGGTGCGCTTCGTCGACGAGAACGCGCGGCCGGCCACGGTGGACGACCTCGCGTGGGCCGACGCGATCTTCCTCTCCGGCATGCACGTGCAGCGCCCGTTCATCGAGGACGCGATCGCGCGAGCCCACCGCGCGGGCAAGCCGGTGGTGCTGGGCGGCCCGTCGGTGTCGGGCTGCCCCGAGCACTATCCGGACGCGGACCTCATCCAGGTCGGCGAGATGGGCGACTCGACCGACGCCATCATCCGGTGGCTCGACGAGCACGCGGACCGGCCCCACGCCCAGCTCCGCTTCGATACCGAGACCCGCCTGCCCTTGACCGACTTCCCGCTTCCCGCCTATCACCTGATCCGGCTCCCCCAGTACTTCATCTCGAGCGTGCAGTTCTCGAGCGGCTGCCCGTACTCGTGCGAGTTCTGCGACATCCCCGCGCTCTACGGCCGCAACCCGCGGCTCAAGTCCACGGAGCAGGTGCTCGCGGAGCTCGACGCCCTGGTGGCGGGCGGGGCGCTCGCGATCTACTTCGTCGACGACAACTTCATCGCCAACCAAAAGGCGGCGCTCGAGCTGCTCCCCCACCTGGTGGAGTGGCAGCGGCGCAACCGCTTCCCGGTGCGCTTCGCCTGCGAGGCCACCCTCAACATCGCCAAGAACGAGCGGGTCCTCGGCCTCATGCGCGACGCCGGCTTCCAGGTGGTGTTCTGCGGCATCGAGACCCTGGAGCCGGCCGCGCTCCGCTCGATGTCCAAGGACCAGAACCTCCGCATGCCGATCCTCGAGGCGGTGCGGAAGCTCAACGACTACGGCCTCGAGGTGGTCTCCGGCATCATCCTGGGCCTCGACACCGACACCCCCGCCACCGCCGACCACCTGATCGAGTTCATCGAGGCCTCCCAGATCCCGATGCTCACGATCAACATCATCTACGCGCTGCCCAAGACCCCGCTCTGGGAGCGCCTCGCCGCCGAGGACCGCATCCTCCCCCAGGGCGGCCGCGAGTCCAACGTGGTGTTCCGGCTGCCCGAGGAGACGGTGATCGCAATGTGGCGCCGCGCCATCGGGGCCGCCTACGCGCCGGAGGCCATCTATCGCCGCTTTGCCCACAACCTGGCCCACACCTTCGCCCGGCGCCCGTCGTATCCACGCAACCCGCGCCGGGCCTCCGCGCGCCACCTGCTCTCCGGCCTGGCCCTGCTGGGCCGGATCGTGTGGCGCGTCGGCGTCCGCGGCGACTACCGCCGCACCTTCTGGCGGGTCGCGGGCCCCGCCCTGCGCCGCGGCCAGCTCGAGGAGCTGATCCAGGCCGCGGTGGTCAGCTATCACCTGATCGAGTTCACGCGCCAGTGCCTTCGCGGCGCCCACGAGGCCTCGTTCTACGCCCCCCGCGTGCCGACCGCGCCCTCCGCGCCGTCGCGGCCGCTCCGCCTCCCGCGGCCCGGCCTCGAGCGCGAGGGCGCCTCGCGCTGAGCGCGAGACAGGAGACTCCCATGTCGAACACCGCCGACCGGCCCTCCCTGGTCCGCCAGGACCTGGACAACGTCATCCACCCGATCGTTCCCCACAAGCAGCTCGAGCAGCAGCAGCTCGTCATCGTCTCGGCCAAGGACTCCACGGTGGTCGACGCCGACGGGCGCGAGTACTTGGACGGCATGGCCGGGCTCTGGTGCGTGAACATCGGCTACGGGCGCACCGAGCTGGCCGAGGTGGCCGCCGACCAGATGCGCGAGCTCTCCTACTACCCGCACACCGCGATGAACCGGCCCGCCGCCGCGCTCGCCGAGAAGGTCAACGCGCTGCTGGGCGGGGACAACCACGTCTATTTCGTGAGCTCGGGCTCCGAGGCCAACGAGGCCGCGTTCAAGTTCGCCCGCCAGTACGGGCGCCACGAGTTCCCGCAGCAGAACCGCTACAAGACCATCAGCCGCTACTACGCCTACCACGGCACCACGCTGGCCACCCTGGCCGCGGGGGGCATGGGCGACCGCAAGATGAAGTTCGAGCCCCTCGCCGGCAACGACTTCGTCCACGTGGCGCCGCCCTACTGCTACCGCTGCCCGTTCGGTCTCGAGCCGACGAGCTGCGAGCTGGCCTGCGTCAAGAACATGGAGACCACCATCCAGGGCGAGGGGCCGGAGACGGTCGCCGAGGTGCTCATCGAGCCGGTGATGAGCGCGGTGGGCGTGGCGGTGCCGCCCGACGGCTACCTGCCCGCGGTGGCGGACCTCTGCAAGCGGCACGGGGTGCTGCTGCACGTCGACGAGGTGATCAACGGCTTCGGGCGGACCGGGCGGCTCTTCGCCCACGAGCACGCCGGGATCAAGCCGGACATCGTCACGGTGGCCAAGGGCATCTCGAGCGCATACCTGCCGATGGCCGCGACGGTGGTGCGCAACACCGTCTTCCAGTCTTTCCTCGGCGACCCGGCCGAGAACCGGCAGGTCAACCAGGTGAACACCTACGGCGGCCACCCGGTGGCGGCGGCGGTCGCGCTGCGGAACATCGAGATCCTGCTCCAGGAGAAGCTCGCCGAGCGCTCCGCCGAGAACGGCGCGTACCTGCTCGACGGGCTCCGGACCCTCACCCGGCACAAGTGGGTGGGCGACGTGCGCGGCAAGGGCCTCTACGCGGGCGTGGAGCTGGTGACCGACCGCGCCTCGAAGGCGGTCATGCCGCAGGCCCAGATCAAGCGAATCACCGAGCGCTGCCAGGAGCTGGGGGTGATCGTGGGCCGCTCCGGCGGCGGCCGGCACCTCGGCAACACCCTGGTGCTGGCGCCTCCGCTCGTGCTCACCCGCGCCGAGATCGACCGCATCGTCTCGGTGCTCGACCGCGTGATTCCCGAGATCTGCCCGGAGGCCGCCGCGTGATCGCCACGTTCCCACATCATCGACTCCACGGCACCCATCGTGAAGTCGGCCGCCAGCACGGCGAGGCCCTGCGGGCCTTGATCCGCGCCCACCTCGAGCTGATCTACACCCAGGGCGCGCAGCGCTCCCAGCTCGCCCCCGAGACCGCGCGCCGCTGGGCCCTCGCGTTCGGACCGGTGATCCGCGACGCGGCGCCGCACTTCATGGAGGAGATCGAAGGGCTCGCCGCGGGGGCCGGCATCGAGCTGGCGGAGGCGCTCCTGCTCCAGGTGCGCCAGGAGGTCGCGCACGTGGCCCGCTTCGGCACGGTGGACCTCGAGTGCACGAGCTTCGCGGTCTCCGGGCCCTACACCCGCACCGGCGGGACCTTCGCGGGGCAGAACGCGGA
>DASZJM010000428.1:0-7803 GCA_035948165.1 Candidatus Methylomirabilota bacterium | reverse complement strand
GAGCGGGCCAGCGAGTTCTTCCTCTCGGAGGAGGCGACCTGGCGCTTCGTGATCGAGGTGTCGCTGGTGGCCACCATGCGGGCGACGCGGCTGGCGGTGGAGGAGATGCGGGCGCGGCGGAGCGGCCGTATCGTCAACATGTCGACCGAGTCCGCGTTCTACGGCGACGTGGGCTTCGTGGACTACGCGGCGGCCAAGATGGGCGTGATCGGCTTCACCCGCTCGCTGGCCCGCGAGCTGGCGCCGTTCCACGTGAACGTCAACGCGGTATGCCCGGGCGCCATCCGCACCCGCGCCCACGACCGGCTGCCGCGCGAGGTGATCGACAAGGTGCGGAACAGCGTGCCGATGGGCTACGTGGCCGAGCCCGAGGACGTGGCCGGGGTGGTGGCGTTCCTGGCCAGCGACGACGCGCGCTACATCACCGGGCAGTCGATCCTGATCGACGGCGGCCGGTGGATGATCTGACTCGACCGGTCAGCTCCAAGACCCACGGAGGAGGCGACGATGGCGGGACGACTCGCGGGCAAGATCGCGGTGATCACCGGCGGCGGCAGCGGCATCGGGCGCGCGTGCGCGGTCCGCTTCGCCCTGGAAGGGGCGAAGGTGTGCGTGGCCGACCTGGACCAGGTCGCGGCCAAGGACACCGCTCGGCGCGTGGAGGCGGCCGGGCAGAAGGCGCTGGCGATGCGGGTCGACACCACCGACGAGGTGGCCAACGACGCGATGGTGGAGGCCTGCGTCGAGGCGTTCGGCGCGGTGGACATCCTGGTGGCCGCGGCGGGAGTGGGGAGTCCGCGCCCCGACGCCGCGTCCGCGAAGCCCCACACGATGCTGAACATCCCGACCGAGGCCTTCCGATCGGTCATCGACGTGAACCTCTACGGGGTGCTCTTCTCGAACCGCGCGGTGGCCCGCTGGATGGTAGCCAACCGGCGGGGCGGGAGCCTCGTGAACCTCGGCTCGATCATGTCGAAGATGCCGTCGAGCGGCGCCGCCTACAGCGTGAGCAAGGCCGGCGTCTGGATGGCGACGAAGTGCCTCGCCCAGGAGCTCGCCGCCCACGGGATCCGGGTCAACGCGATCGGGCCCGGCTTCATCGAGACGCCGATGACCGCGCCGCTGCGCGGCGACGCCGACCGGAGCCGCTGGGCCATGAGCATCACGCCGATGGGCCGCTACGGCACGGTGGAGGAGGTCGCGTCCACCGCCCTCTTCCTGGCCTCCGACGACGCCGCGTTCTTCACGGGCGAGATCCTGCACCCCTCCGGCGGGGTCTTCATCGGCTAACCCCTCACCCTGCCCTCTCCCCACGGGGCTCCCCCTCTCCCCTCAGGGGAGAGGGCAGGGTGAGGGGTGGTTGGGGGTGAGGGGTGGTGGGGGTGAGGGGCGAGGGGTGAGGCGTGCGCCTCAGTGAAACGTCCGCCCCCCGTCGACCGCCAGCGACGCCCCGGTGACGAACGACGACTCGTCGCTGGTGAGGTAGAGCGCGGCCTGCGCGATCTCCTCCGGCTCGCCCGGCCGCCGGATCACGTAGCGGTCCAGGATGCGGGCCAGCTCTGCCTCCGGATCGGCCGCGCCCTCCCACGACGAGCGGAAGAGCGGGGTGTCGATGATGCCGGGGCAGATCGCGTTGACCCGGATGTGGTCGGCGGCCAGGTCCACCGCGAGGGTCTTGCCGAACATGACCAGGCCCGCCTTCGCGGTGCAGTAGGCGGTCCGCTGCTCGAGCGGCCGGAGCGCCGCACCCGACGCGATGTTGACGATGGTCCCGCGCCCGGCCCGCTTCAGCGCGGGGAGCGCGGCGTGCCACACGAGCATCGGGCCGGTGAGGTCGACGGCCAGGATGCGCGCCCACTCCTCCGACGTCATCCGCTCGAACGCCCGCATCAGGTCGATGCCGGCGCTGTTGACGAGGCCGTCGAGCCCGCCCAGCGCGGTCGCGGCCTGGGCGACCGCGGTGCGCACCTGCGGCTCGTCGGCCACGTCGCACCGGAGCGTGACCGCGCCCTCCACCTGCGCCTTGGCCAGGCCCGCCTCGTCGCGATCGAGCATGGCCACCGCGGCGCCCTCGCGGCGGAACAGGCGCGCGATGGCGAGGCCGATGCCGGAGGCCGCGCCGGTCACCAGCACCCGGCGATCGGCGAGCCTCACGCGCGGGCCTCCGCGCGCAGGGCCGGCCGCACCGCGTCGGCCACCTCGTCGCAGCGGGCGAGCCAGACCTTCGGGTGGCCGAGGATGTACTGGATCAGCTCCTCCAGCAGGGTGATGCGCGAGGGCCGGCCGATGATCTGCGGGTGCATGGCGAGGCAGAAGTAGCGGTCCTCGCGGTAGAGCACGTCGAACTCCCGCCGCCAGGCCTCGAAGACGGCGGACGGGGCCTGCATGGTCCGCCCGGGCAGGGTGATCGAGTACTGGAAGAAGGGCGCGTCGTCGAGCACCCACGCGAACGGGAACTCGACGATGTCGGTCAGCTTGCCGTCGATCCGGTGGAGATAGGGCGAGTCGTCGTCGAAGTAGTTCGAGGAGTAGCCGAAGCCGTACTCGGCGAGCATCTTGAGCGTGTGCGGGCTGAACTCCGCGGCCGGGGAGCGGTAGCCGACCGGCTTCCGTCCCGTCATGCGCTGGATGATGTCGATGCCCCGGTCCATCTCCTCGCGCTCCTGCTCGAGCGAGAGGTTGACGATCCAGGCGTGCGACCACGAGTGGTGCGCGATCTCGTGGCCGGCCTTGAGGATCGCCTCCACCATGGCCGGGCGCTGCTCCATCACGAGGCCCGGCACGAAGAACGTCACGCGGAGTCCGTAGCGGGCCAGCAGGTCGAGGATCCGCGGCATCCCCACCTTCCAGCCGTAGGCCCCCTGGCTCATCACGATGGGCCGCTCGGCGTTCTTGGGATCGCGGGCGGTCCACATGGTCTCGGCGTCGATGTCGAAGCTCAGCAGAACCGGGAAGCCCTTGGGCGAGAGCGGCATGACGTGTCTCCGGAGCGAGGAGTTAGAGGGGCATCGGGCGCGCGCACGGCCGCTCGCGCTCGAGGTGGCCGGCCAGGGCGAGCACGCGGCGGTCGCCGTACCAGGGGCCGACGATCTGCAGCCCGATGGGCAGGCCGTCGGCGGCCACGCCGCACGGCAGCGAGAGCGCCGGGTGGCCCGAGAGGTTGAAGGGCCAGAGATAGGGATACCAGGCGCCGCGGATCGATCCGGCCTCCTCGCCGCCGATCGTGATCGACTGGAACGCGTCGTGATCGACCGCGAGCGCGGGCCGCGAGAGCGTCGGGGAGAGCAGGACGTCGAAGCGCCGGAGCAGCGCGTTCACCCGGCGGTACATCGCGGTGCGCTGGCCGAGCGCGTTCACCCAGTCCACCGCCGTCCAGCGCGCGCCCCGCTCGATCGACTCGCGCAGGCTCGGCGCCACCTTGTCGCCGAACGCGGCCATGTGCGCGCCGACGCGCGCGGCGAGGCCGGCCTGCAGGCCGATGAGGAAGGTCTGCTCGAAGGCCCGCACGTCCTCGTCCAGGGTCTCCACCTGGGCGCCCCCGGCCTCCAGGTGGCGCACCGCCGCCTCGGTGGCCGCGAGCACCTCCGCGTCCACGAGGCGGTTGCCCACGCGGGGCAGCCAGCCGACGCGCAGGCCGCGCACCGTGACGTCGCGCGGGTCGTCGGCGGGCTCCGGGCGCGAGTAGGGGTCGCCCGCGTCGAAGCCGGCGATCGCGTCGAAGCACGCGGCCGTCTCCGCCACCGTCCGCGCCATCGGCCCGATATAGGAGGTCGAGGAGAAGAGATCGGCCTGGGAGACGTGCGGCACCCGGCCGAGCGTGGGCTTGAGTCCGACGATGCCGCAGCAGGAGGCGGGGAGGCGGATCGATCCGCCGCCGTCGGTGCCGAGGGCCAGCGGCGCCTGGCCGCTCACCACCGCGGCGGCGGCGCCGCCCGAGGAGCCGCCCGCGGTGCGCGAGAGATCCCACGGATTGCGCGTGGCCCCGAAGAGCGGGCTGTCGGTGAGCGGCTTGTGCCCGAACTCCGGCGTGGTGGTCTTGCCGACGAGGATGGCGCCGGCCTCGCGCAGCCGGCGCACCGGCACCGCGTCCTCGGCCGGCACCTGGTCGGCGAAGATCAGCGAGCCCATCGTGGTGCGGACGCCCCTGGTGGGGAGCAGGTCCTTCACCGAGAACGGTACGCCGTGGAGCGGGCCCAGCCGCTCGCCCGCCATCACCGCGGCCTCGGCCCGGCGCGCGGCGGCGCGCGCCTCCTCCGCGGTCACGGTGATGAACGCGTTCACCGTCGGCTGGAGCGCCTCGATCCGCGCCAGCACCGCCTCCACCACCGCGACCGGCGAGACCTGCTTGTCGCGGATGAGGCGGGCGAGGGTGAGCGCGTCGGCCTCGACGAGCCGCCTATCCAATCGCGCCCTCCTGGTAGACCACTTCGCCGCCGATCACGGTGGCCGCCACCGGGATCTTGCCGATCTCGCTGGGCGCCTCCTTCAGGGGATCCGCGCCGAGGATGACGAGGTCGCCCAGCTTGCCGACCTCGATGCTGCCCTTCGTCGTCTCCTCGAAGGCCCCGCGCGCCGCGTTGACGGTGACGGTGGAGAGCGCTTCCCGCACCGCGACGCGCTCGGGGTCGTTCAGCACCTTGCCGGAGCTGGTCACGCGCGCGGCCGCGCTCTGCACGCAGAAGAGCGGGCTCACCGGCGTCACCGGGCAGTCGGAGTGGAGCATGGGCCGGATGCCGGCGCGGAACGCGGAGCCCACCGGATCGAGCACGCTCACCCGCTCGGGGCCGAGGAAGCGGTCGCGGTGGCGGTCGCCCCAGTAGTAGACGTGGTTGGCGAAGAAGTTGGGGATCACCCCGAGCCGGCGGATCCGCTCGAGCTGCTCGGGGTGGCAGACCTGGCAGTGCTCGATGCGGTGGCGGTGATCGGCCTTCGGGGCCGCGTGGAGCGCTCGCTCGTAGGCGGTCAGGATCGAGTCGATCGCGGCGTCGCCGTTGGCGTGGGTGGCGATCTGATAGCCGCGGCGGTGCAGCGTCAGCACCATCTCGTCGAGCTCGGCCTGCTCGTAGATGAGCCAGCCCTTCTCCGCCTCGTTGCAGTAGTAGGGCTCGCGCAGGGCGGCGGTGATGCCCTGGATCGATCCGTCGGAGACGATCTTGCAGCCGGCCACCCGCAGCTTCTCGTCGCCCGAGCCCGGCACCGGCGCGAAGTCCAGCTCCTTGAGGTAGTCCCACTGGATGAACATGTTCACCCGGAGCTTGAGCTCGCCGGAGGCGTGCATCGTCTGATAGGTGTCGAGGATGTCCATGCCGCGCAGCCGGCTCACGTGCGCGTCGTGGATGGTGGTCACCCCCTGGCGGAGGAACTCGCCCTGCGCGCGGCGGAAGGAGTCGGCCAGCTCCTTCTCGTCGTAGGCCGGGATGAGCTTCGCCACCAGCGTCTGGGCCGGCGCCTCGTAGAGCACCCCGTCCGGCTCCGCGCTGCCCTCGAAGCGGCCGATGCGCCCGCCCGGCGGGTCGGCGGTGGCCGCGCTGATGCCGGCCAGCGCGAGCGCCCGGCTGTTGGCCACCGTGAGGTGGCCGGAGTTGTGCCAGATCACGATCGGGTGCTCGGTCGAGGCCTGGTCGAGGTCGCGGCGCGTGGGATGCCGCATGTCGCGCAGGCCGGTGTCGTCGTAGCCGCGCCCGAGGATCCAGCGGTGCGACGGCCGCGCGGCGGCGGCCTGGCGAACGCGGGCCACGATGTCGGCGATGGTCTCGTTGGGCGGGGTGCGCGCGTCCACCCCGATGAGCGCGGTGCCGTAGCCCACCATGTGGTTGTGCGGCTCGATGAAGCCGGGCAGCACGGTGCGGCCGCCCGCGTCGATGACGCGCATGCCGGGGCGGCGGAAGGCGGCCACGTCCGCGTCGCTTCCCACCGCCACGATCCTGCCGGCGTGGATCGCCACCGCGGAGGCGGGGGCGCCCCGGCCATCGATCGTCAGCACGTTCGCGTTGGTCACGAGCAGGTCCACGGAGTCCTCGCTTTCACGCGGCGATCACGGCGCGGGTCACGACAGGCCGCCGCGGACGAAGCCGCCCCGCAGGCGGGGATCGAGCAGGTCCCGGAGCCCGTCGCCGAGCAGGTTGAGCCCCATGACCACGATGGCGATGCAGCAGCCGGGGAAGAACATGAGCCAGGGCGCGGCCTCGATGAAGTTGCGGCCCTCCGCGACCATGGTGCCCCAGCTCGCCACCGAGGGCGGGGCGCCCGCGCCGAGGAAGCTCAGGATCGCCTCGGTGAGCACCGAGACCGCGAACGTGAACGAGGCCAGGACGAGCAGCGGCGCGAAGATGTTCGGCAGCACGTGCCGGACGATGAGACGCCGGTCCGGCACGCCGAGGGCGCGCGCGGCCTCGACGTAGGTCATGGCCTGCACCGCCAGGGTGGAGCCGCGGGCCAGCCGCGCCGCGCTCGGCGCGTAGGCGAGGGAGAGCGCGATGATCACGTTGGTCACGCTGGGGCCGAGTGCGGCCATGAGGGTGATGGCGAACAGCACCGCCGGGAAGGCCATGAGCCCGTCGACGATTCGCATGATGACGCCGTCGACCCGCGGGTAGTAGCCGGCCGCGACGCCGAGCGGCACGCCCAGCAGCAGGCTCAGGGGCACCACGACCGCGCCGATGGTGAGGGTGAGGCGCGCGCCGAAGACCGCGCGGCTCAGGATGTCGCGGCCGAGGTCGTCGGTGCCGAACGGATGCGCCGCGCTCGGCGACTGCAGGCGCTCGGTCGGGCGCATGCGGTTCGGGCCGTAGGGGGCGATCTGATCGGCGAAGAGGGCGAGGACGATCAGCCCGCCGAGGATGCCGAGGCCGGCGAGCGTGTAGCGGCTCCGCCACAGCCGCGCGAGGCCCGGCCGCGTCCGTGGATGGCCGGCTCCTCCGAGGGCGGCGGCCTCAGTAGCGGACGCGGAGGCGGGGGTCGAGGTAGGCATACGCGAGGTCGACGAGCAGGTTCATGACGATGAAGATCATGGCCACGAACATGAGGATGGCCTGGATCAGCGGGTAGTCGCGGTTGAGCAGCGCGGTCGAGGTGAGGCGCCCGAGCCCGGGGAGCGCGAAGATCGTCTCCACCACCACCGCGCCGCTCACCAGCGCGCCGAAGCCGAGGCCGATGACGGTCACGGTGGGGATCAGGGCGTTGCGGAGGGCGTGGCGCAGCACGATCACCCGGGCGGCCATGCCCTTGGCGTGGGCGGTGCGGATGTAGTCCTCGCGCAGCACCTCGAGCATGCTCGAGCGCACCATGCGGGCGGTGAGCGCCATCTGGATGAGCCCGAGCGACACCGCGGGCAGGATCATGTGGCGCAGGAACGGGACGATGCCGTCGCTCAGCGGCCGGAACTCGCCCACCGGCAGCCAGCCGAGCTTCACCCCGAACGAGAAGACCAGCAGCAGGCCGAGCCAGAAGGCGGGGATCGAGAGGCCGGCCAGCGCGAAGGCCATCGCGACCTGGTCGAGCCACGTGTTCGCACGCACCGCCGCGAGCAGGCCGAGGGGGATCGCGAGCGCGAGGGCGAACAGCTCGGCCGCCACCGCGAGCGAGACGGTGGGCTCGAGCCGCTCCAGGATCGCGGTGGTCACCGGGCGGCCGAGGAAGATCGACTGCCCGAAGTCGGCCCGGGCGAGCCGGCCGAGGTAGCGGACGAACTGCACGTGGAGCGGCTGGTCGAGCCCGAGGTACTGGCGCGTGCGCTCGATCTGCTCGCGGCTCGCGTTGTCGCCCGCCAGCAGCGCGGCGGGGTCACCCGGGGTCAGGCGGAAG
>DASZJM010000427.1:0-17712 GCA_035948165.1 Candidatus Methylomirabilota bacterium | reverse complement strand
GGGCGGCGGCCATGGCGAAGCCGCCGAGCCCGGCGGTCTCGGTGATCGCGCTGTCGCCGATGTCGGGGTTGGCGTCGTCCGAGCCGAAGCCGGCGAAGTAGAGCCCAGCCGGTTTCTCGGCGGGCCCGGTGAACCAGCGGTCGCCGAGGCCGCTCACTCGGATGCCGAAGTCGGTGCCGTTGCGCGCCATGGCGGTGACGAGGCTCGAGCCCGGCACGCCGTGAGCAGCGTCGCACGCGGTCTTGGCCGCCGCCATGGCCAGATTGAGGAAGAGGTGCTCGTTGCCGCCGGCGAAGGCCAGGATGCGCCGCCGCTCGGCGGCGGGCAGGGCGCCGCCGGCGATGCCGGGGGCGAGGGCCTTGACGAGGAGCGCGGAAGCCGCGCGGTTGCGGTTGTGGCATTCGTCGCCCATCTGGACGGCCTGGGCGACGAGCGCGCGCACGTCGATCCCGCCCGCCTCGCGGACCGCCACGGCCAGGGCGGGCCCCACCGTATCGCGGAACCAGCGAAGGCGATCGAGTACGTCGGGTGAGAAGGCGCCGTAGCGGAGCACCTTGCCGAGCCCCTCGTTGAGCGTGGAGTACGCCCGGTGGCCGTGGGCGCGGTCCTCGACGACGAGGACGGGCATGGAGGCCGTCGTGACTCCGGCCATCGGCCCGACCGCGTCGTGGTGGTGGCATGGCGCGAAATCCACGCGGCCGGAGGCCGCCAGGCGTTCCGCGTCCTCCGGCGTCCCCGCGCGGCCCTCGTAGAGGAGCGCGCCGATCACCGCCCCCCGGAGCGGGCCGCTCATCCGCGCCCAGTCGATAGGGGGGCCGGCGTGCAGGACGAGGTCGGGACGCATGCCGGGGAGCGCCTCGATGGCGGGCCGGACGTCGACGAGCACGGGTTGGGCGGCGAGCAGGCGCTCGACCGCCCGGCGGTTGGCGGCGTCCACGTCATCCCGCCAGAGGGCCTCGAGCTCGGTGCCGAGTCGGGGCGGCTCCCAGGCCACGCGCTCGACGCGGGCGCCCTGGGCGGTCACCGCGTCGGCGAAGAGGGCGGGGCCGACCGTGGCGACCACCGGTGGGGCGTCGAGGAGGTCGCGCGCCGGCGTCATCAGTCGCCGCGGGCGAGGGCGAGCGCGGTCCGCGCCGCGAGCCGGTTGCTGGCGCAGACGATCACGTCGAGTTCGCGCAGCGCGTTCTCCTGGGCGGCGAGCCCCTGCGGATCGTCCTCCGTCCCGACGACATGCGCCACGACGGCGAGGCGGCGGCCGTGCCGCGCGGCGCGGGCCTGCGCCTCGCCGATGGCCGCGGCCGCCGCTGACGCGGGGTCGGGATGCGCGCACGAGCCGAGGACGAGGTCGAGCAGGAGTACGCCCACGTCGACATCGTCTCCCGCACGGGTCAGCGCCGCGGAGCGGAGCGCGGGGTCGATCATCGGGTGCGGGCGGCCCCGCGTGTACTCCTCGGCGCCGAAGTCCACGAACCCGAGGCCCGCCGCGCCCACCACCCGGCGGGCCTCGTCGCACAGGGTGCCGCCGGTGAAGAGTCCGAGCACCGGGCCCCACGGCTGGCGACGCGGCTCGAGCTTCGGCGGCTCGAGCGCCGGAGGTGCGAGGCCGACCGCCTCGACCGCGGCGCGGGCGGCCTCCTCGAGGCTGTCCACCACGCGCACGCCGGCGGGCGCCTCGCCTCGCCAGCCGAGCAAGCAGGCGATGGCGGGCTTGCCGGCGGCGCCGGCGGCGGCCAGCACCTCGCGGGCCACCCCGTCGGCGCCGGGCTTGGAGACCAGGACCAGCACGCGCGTGCCCGGGTCGCCGGCCAGGAGCTCGATGGCCTGCCGCGTCGTGATGCCGCCGACATCGGCGTGGAGGTCCCGGCCGCCGGTCCCGATGGCGTGCGAAACACCGCCGCCGAGCCGATGGATCAGGCTCGTCACCTCCTGGAGCCCGGTGCCGGAGGCGCCGACGAGCCCGACGGCTCCGCGGCGCACGCGATTGGCGAAGCCGAGTCCGACGCCGTTGATGATGCTCGTGCCGCACTCGGGCCCCATCACGAGGAGACCCTGCGCCCGGGCGCGCAGCTTGAGCGCGCGCTCCGCGCCGAGGGGCACGCCGTCGCTGAACAGGAACATGTGGAGACCCACCGAGAGCGCCTGCTGAGCCTCGGCCACGGCATGCTCGCCCGGCACGCCGATCACCGCGAGGTTGGCGCCAACCATCCGGCGGGCGGCGCTCACGAGGGAGCGCGGCGGAGTCTCCGCGTGGGCGGGAGCGCCAGCGGCCGGACGCGCGAGGAGGGCCTCGGCCCGGACGAGCGCGGCGCGCCCGCTCGCGACGTCGTCGGCGCGCACCGCAAGCACGAGGTCCTCGGCGGCGGCGCCCTCGGCTTCCGGAGGGAGGAGATCCGCCTCGGCGAGGGTGGCGAGGTTCGCGGGTGTCGCCATGAGCAGGGCCGCGGTGGCGATGCCCGGCAGGCGGCGCAGCTCGTCGGCGACCTGCATCAGCGCGATGGAGTCCGCGTAGGCGCCTCGGCGCAGCAGTCCCATCACGTGCACGGCAGCTCGGCTCCTCTCGGCGGCGGCAAGGTGGCGGCCTGAGTATAGGGACCCGCGCCGCTCCGGATCAACCGCGGTCCGGGCGGTCGCCCACGTCCGGGCCTGCGCTCAAGGGTTGAGCAGACGCGCCGCTTGTGCTCAAGAATAAGGCGGGCCGGGGTCGCCCCTGTCCGGGTACATCCGTTTCGGGACGCACGCTTGGCGCGCGAGCGGGCCTTGGTGCGCGGCTTGCGTAGGACGCCACGGGTCACTTCCTCGGCAATGCACTCTCTCCAAGGAGCAGGGACATGCTCGACATGACAGGACACGGGAGCCGCCGCGAGGCCCTCAAGACGCTCGGGATCGCGGGCGCCGTCGGGGCCCTGGGGCTCTTCCGGCCGCGCCCCGCGCGCGCCTCGGACAAGCTCGTCATCGGGGTCATCTACGTGGGCCCGCGCGACGACTACGGCTACAACCAGGCCCAGGCGCAGGCCGCCGCCGCGATCAAGAAGATGCCGGGCGTGACGGTGGTCGAGCAGGAGAAGGTGCCGGAGACCACGGACGTGCAGAAGACTATGGCCTCCATGATCGAGCAGGACGGCGCGACACTGCTCTTCCCCACCTCGTTCGGCTACTTCGATCCGCACATCCTCCGCATGGCGGAGCGATACGCGAAGGTACGCTTCGCCCACTGCGGCGGGCTCTGGACCGAGGGCAAGCACCCGAAGAACGTCGGGAGCTACTTCGGATACATCGACGAGTGCCAGTACCTGAACGGGGTCGTGGCCGGGCACACGAGCAAGACGAAGAAGCTCGGGTTCATCGCGGCCAAGCCGATCCCGCAAGTGCTGCGGAACATCAACGCCTTCACGCTCGGCGCACGGAGCGTGGACCCGAAGATCACCACCCAGCTGATCATCACCGGTGACTGGTCACTGCCCGTCAAGGAGGCGGAGGCCGCCCAGAGCCTCATCGACCAGGGCGTGGACGTCCTGACGTGTCACGTCGACAGCCCCAAGGTCGTGGTGGAGACGGCCGAGCGCCGCGGCGTCTTCGTCTGCGGCTACCACGCCAACCAGGCGACGCTGGCTCCCAAGGGCTACCTGACCGGCGCCGAGTGGAACTGGCTCACGCCCTACACCATGCACGTGAAGGACGCCCAGGCCGGCAAACCGATGGTCAACTTCCTGCGCGGGGGCCTCAAGGAGGGCTTCGTGAAGACCTCCGCCTACGGCCGCGCGGTCTCCGAAGCGGCGCGCAAGAACGCCGACGGCGTGAAGGCCCGCATGATGGAGGGGGACTTCGTGATCTTCAAGGGGCCCCTCAAGGACAATACCGGCAAGACCGCGATCGACGCCGGCGTCTCCCAGAAGCAGACCGAGGTGGTGCTCGAGCAGATGGCCTATCTCGTCGAGGGAGTGATCGGCAAGGTGTGACCCGGCAAGAGCGTGGGGCGGCGGCGGAGGCCGTCGTCCTCCCGGTCGCCGCCCTCGCGGCGGCCATGGTGCTGTTCGGCCTCTTCGTCGCCGCGCTGAACCAGAACCCGCTCGAGGTGTACGCGCTGATCTACCGGGGTGCCTTCGCGTCCGCGTTCTCCTGGCAGAACACGTTGGTCCGGGCGGCGCCCCTCATCCTCACCGCGCTCTGCGTGGCCCTGCCCGCCCAGGTCGGGCTCATGGTGATCGGCGGGGAGGGCGCGCTCGTGCTCGGGGGCCTCGCCGCGGCCGTCATCGGCCACCTCCTCGGCGGCGCGGCGCCCCTCGCCATCGAGCTCGCGATGGCGGCGGGCGCCATGGCGGTCGGCGCGGCCTGGATCGGCCTCGCCGGCGCCCTGCGCCACTACCGCGGCGTCAACGAGACGATCTCGAGCCTGCTCCTGACCTACATCGCCATCGCGGTGTTCAACCACCTCGTCGAGGGGCTGCTCCGCGATCCCGCCAGCCTCAACAAGCCCTCCACCATGCCCATCGGCGCGGCGAACATGCTCGGGCACCTGCCCGGGCTCGACGTCCACTGGGGGCTCGGCTTCGGCGTGATCTTCTGCGTCGCGATGTACGTCCTCGTCGCGCGGACCACGGTGGGCTTCGCCCTGCGCATCGTCGGCGGCAGCGGGCGCGCGGCGCGGCTGGCCGGGCTGCCGGTGGGCGGCCTCGTTCTGGCCGCCTGCGGGCTCGGCGGCGCCGCCGCGGGCCTGGCCGGCATGGTCGAGGTGGCCGCCGTGCACGGCACCGCGAACGCCTCGCTCATCGCCGGCTACGGTTACGGGGGCATCCTCATCGCGTTCATCGCCCGCCAGCAGCCGCTGGCGATCGTGCCGGTGGCCGTGCTCGTCGGCGGCATCTCGGCGAGCGGCGGCATGCTCCAGCGTCGGCTCGACCTGCCCGACGCCACCGTCCTCGTGCTCCAGGGGGTGGCCTTCATGGTCATCCTCGCGAGTGAGGCGCTCTACGGCCGCCTGAAGGTCTTCCGGCCGGCGGCGTGAGCGATGACCGGGATCGGCTGGTGGGGCGTGCCGCTCGCGGTGCTCGCCGGCGCGATCCGCCTGAGCACGCCGTTCCTGTTCGTGAGCCTCGGCGAGTGCATCACCGAGAAGAGCGGGCGCATCAACCTCGGGCTCGAGGGGATTCTCGTGATGGGGGCGATGGTCGGCTACGCGGTGTCATACCGAACGGGTGACCCGTGGGTCGGCGTATTCGCCGCGGGGGGCGCCGGCTTCGCCCTGGGGCTCATGCACGGGTTCGTGTGCAGCCTGCCCCGGGTGAACGACATCGCGGTGGGGATCGGGCTCATGCTGCTCGGCACCGGCCTCGCCTTCTTCCTCGGCAAGCCGTACGTGCAGCCGGAGGCGTCGATGCTGCCGTCGCTCCCGCTGGGCGCGTGGAGCACGTCCCCCCAGGTGCGGACCGCACTCGGGGTGAACCCGCTCTTCGTCATCGGGCTCGCGCTGGCGCTCGGGCTCGGGTGGGCCTTCCGCCACACGCGGTGGGGGCTCGTGACCCGCATGGTCGGCGACAGCTCGGACGCCGCGCGCGCCATGGGCTACCGCGTGCCGGCGGTGCGGACGCTCGCCACCGCCCTCGGCGGCTTCCTCGCCGGCGTGGGCGGCTCGTCCCTGTCGTTGTACTATCCCGGGAGCTGGACGGAGGGCCTGTCGAGCGGGCAGGGGTTGATGGCGGTGGCGCTGGTCATCTTCGCGCGCTGGGATCCCCTCCGCTGCTTCTACGCCGCGCTCCTGTTCGGTGGCGCGAGCGCGCTGGGCCCGGCGCTCCAGTCGATCGGGATCAGCGGCGGCTACTATCTGTTCAACGCCGCGCCGTACGTGGTGACGCTCGGGATCATGATCGCGACGTGCTCGCCGCGCCGGACGCTCGCGGGCGCCCCCGGCGAGCTGAGCATCAACCGCTAGCGCGCCCCCGGCGCGTGAGCGCAGCGAGGTGACGACGATGACGCAGCGTTTCGTGGTGGCCGACCCGTATCCGTGGCCGTACGACGGCGATCTCCGTCCGGGCAACACCGCCCTCCTGGTCATCGACATGCAGACCGACTTCTGCGGCGTCGGCGGCTACGTCGACGTGATGGGCTACGACCTCGCGCTCACGCGCTCGCCCATCAAGCCGATCCAGGCCGTGCTCGAGGCCGCGCGCGCGGCGGGCTTTCACGTGATCCACACGCGGGAAGGGCACCGGCCGGACCTGTCCGACCTGCCCGCCAACAAGCGTTGGCGGTCCCGCCGCATCGGCGCCGGCATCGGCGACCCCGGTCCCTGCGGCCGCATCCTCGTCCGCGGGGAGCCCGGGTGGGAGATCATCCCCGAGCTGGCGCCCGCCCCGGGCGAGGCGGTCATCGACAAGCCCGGCAAGGGCTCGTTCTGCGCCACCGACCTCGAGCTAATCCTTCGCACCCGCGGCATCACGAACCTCGTGCTCACCGGCATCACCACCGACGTGTGCGTGCACACGACCATGCGCGAGGCCAACGACCGCGGCTTCGAGTGCCTGCTCCTCGAGGACTGCACGGGGGCCACCGACGCGGGCAATCACCGCGCCGCGGTCAAGATGGTCACGATGCAGGGCGGCGTGTTCGGCGCGGTGGCCCGCTCCGAGGCCTTGCTCGCCGCCCTCGAGCGCCGCGCGTGACCGCGACCGCCCTCGAGCTCGAGGTGGTCGGCCTCACCAAGCGCTTCGGGGGCTTCACCGCCCTCGACGACGTCTCGCTCCGCGTGGCCGCGGGATCGTTCCACGCCCTTCTCGGGGAGAACGGCGCGGGCAAGAGCACCCTCGTGAAGTGCGTGGTCGGCTACCAGCGGCCCGACGCGGGCGCGGTCCTCGTCGGGCGCCGGGAGCGGGACATCCGCTCCCCGGCCGACGCGCACGCCCTCGGCGTCGGCATGGTCTACCAGCACTTCACGCTGGTGCCGAGCATGACGGTGGCGGAGAACCTGGTGATGGCGCGCGACGACGTGCCGCTCCGCGTCCAGTGGCGGCGAGAGCGCGAGCGGCTCGCCGCCTTCATGACCACCGTCCCGTTCGCCCTCGATCTCGACCGGCCGGTGTGGCAGCTCGCCGCCGGCGAGAAGCAGAAGGTCGAGATCCTCAAGCTGCTGTACCTCCGCCGGCGCCTCGTCATCCTCGACGAGCCGACCTCCGTCCTCACGCCCGCCGAGGCCGACGAGGTGCTCGGCATGCTCCAGGCCATGGCCCGGGCCGGCCAGGTGACCGTGCTCATGATCACCCACAAGTTCCGCGAGGTCATGGCGTTCGCCGACGCGGTGTCGGTGCTGCGCCGGGGCCGGCTCGCCGGTGAGGGGCGGGTGGCCGAGCTGACGCCCGCACGCCTGGCCGAGATGATGGTGGGCGCGCGGGAGATCCCCGAGGCCCACGCCGAGCGCATGAACGGGTGGGATCCGGGCCGGGCGGCCCGCCTGGTCATCGACGGGCTCGTGGTCGAGGACGAGGCCGGGCTCGTCGCGGTGGACCGCGTCTCCCTCGTGGTGCGCCCGGGAGAGATCGTGGGCATCGCCGGCGTCTCCGGCAATGGCCAGCGCGAGCTCGTCGAGGCCCTCATCGGCCAGCGCGAGCCCACCGCGGGCGCCGTCGGCGTGGACGGCCGACCCTACCGCGCCACGCGGGGAGCGATCCGCTTCCACGGCGCCTTCAGCCTGCCCGAGGAGCCCTTCCGCAACGCCTGCGTGCCCGGGATGACCGTGGCCGAGAACATGGCCCTGCGCAACTTCGACCGGCCCCCGCTCGCCGCCGGCCCGTGGCTCCGGTGGGGCGCCCTGCGCGCCCAGGCGGCGCGGTGGATCGCCGAGTTCAAGGTGAAGGCGGCGGGCCCCGACGCGCCCATGGCCACGCTCTCCGGTGGCAACGTGCAGCGCGCCGTGCTGGCGCGCGAACTGTCCGAGTCGGTGTCGGTGCTGATCGTCGCCAACCCCGTGTTCGGGCTCGACTTCGCCGCGGTGGCGGAGATCCACGACCGCATCCTGGCGGCGCGGAACGCGGGGGCGGCGGTGCTTCTGGTCAGCGAGGACCTCGACGAGATCCTCGCCCTGTCCGACCGGGTGGTGGTGATGTCCGGCGGGCGCTTCGTGCACGAGACGTCCATCGGCGCCGCCGACATCGCCGTGATCGGGCCCGCCATGGCGGGCCACCACCACGCGACGCGGGGCTGAGGGCGCGTCGTGGCCGAGATCGCCGCCCGCCCGTACGCGTACGCCTTCGCGGTGCCGAGCACCGCGCTCGTGGTCATCGACATGCAGCGCGACTTCATCGAGCACGGCGGGTTCGGCGAGGCCCTCGGCAACGACGTGAGCCGGCTCGCCCGCATCGTGCCCACCGTCGCCGCGCTCATCGCGTGGTGCCGCGCGAAAGGCATCCGCGTCCTGCACACGCGAGAGGGACACCGGCCCGATCTGGCCGACTGCCCGCCCGCCAAGCTGGTTCGCGGCGCGCCGGCCCTCCGGATCGGGGCCGCGGGGCCGATGGGCCGGATCCTCGTCGACGGCGAGCCGGGCAACGACATCGTCCCCGCGTGCGCCCCGCGCCCCGGGGAGACCGTGATCGTCAAGCCCGGCAAGGGGGCCTTCTGGGCCACGCCGCTCGACGGGCTCCTGCGAGGCCAGGGCATCACGCACCTTCTCCTCGCCGGCGTGACCACCGAGGTGTGCGTGCAGACCACGATGCGGGAGGCCAACGACCGCGGCTACGAGTGCCTGCTCGTGGAGGACGCCACCGAGAGCTACTTCGCCGCCTTCAAGGAGGCCACGCTCGAGATGGTGCGCGCGCAGGGCGGCATCGTGGGCTGGACCGCGCCCTTCGCCTCGGTGCGCGCCGCGCTCCCCGACTCTGGTCCTTGACGCGCTCCAGTCGCCGGCGCGTATCGCGTTGAGCTTGGGGCCCCGCAGCGGATCGCGCAGCGCCTTGGCGGTCAACCTGGCCCCTAATCCCGACCTGGGGAGGCCTTCCTCCACGTAACTCCAGCCGGGTCGGACTGCGGCGGTTTACGTCGATCGTCTTCGGGACCACCTGAAATGGGTCCCCATCTGCAACCCCTGTTCGCCTTGGAACACCATGCCGCGATCGCGGCCCGGACCCCTAGATCAGCTGGTCGCGGAACAACACCTGCCCTGAGGTCGGCGGGTCGAAGCCCGCGATCATCCGGAGCAGCGTGCCCTTGCCGCAGCCTGACGCGCCGATCAGCCGCAACTCGGTGTCGCGGAGCGCCGCCTCGGAGCTGCGCGCGAGGCAACCAGGGGATCATCGCGGCGGCGGTGGCGATCAGCTACCTGATCGGCCCGCTCACCAAGTCGCTCTGGGGGATCAGCGTGTGAGCACGGGCAGCAGGACGCGCGACGGCGCACCGCCGCCGCTCCGCACCGCGAGCGTGACGACACGCGCGTCGATCAGCCGCGCCTCGTCCGCGCGCGCGCCGCTGCCCGGATTGAGCGCGTAGGCCGGCACGCAGGCGCCGGCCACGCTCAGGCGCAGGGCGTGGCCGCACGGGATGCGCGCGCACGTCGCGCGAAGGGCCAGGCGGAGCGGCGCGGCTGGCCGGCCGCGATCCACCCGGGCGTGGCCCTGCACGAGCGCGAGGACGCGCCCGTCCGGCCGGACCTGGGAGAGCACCGCGCTCACGTCGAAGCTCGGCGCGTCTGCGCCGCACCAGAGCTCGAGCGCCACGTCGCCGGCCAGATGGAGGTCGGCGTCGAGCGGGGCCGTCGTGTAGGTCAGCACGTCGGCCCGCGCGTCCGTCGTCGCGCGGTCCTGCGGCCCGGCCGGGACGCCGAGATGGCCGCCCGCCGGAGGCACCGGGCGCCAGGGATCGTGGACGATGACGTCTTCCGCCGCGGTGGTCGGCGGCGCGGGCTGGAGCGCGTTGTGGCCCTCGCCGATTCCCCCGGGCCCGCCGCCGGCCAGATAGAGCGCATGCGCCGGCGCCGCCGGCCAGGCGTCGAGGCCGCGCCAGCCCTCGCCGCCCATCTCGAACAGACGCACGCGCGGCTCCTCGAGCAGACCGCTGTCGCGGCCCTTGAGCCAGTGATCGAACCAGCGGACCTGCAGTGCGTCGATCGTGTTCTCGGCCTCGGGGCCGAAGTCGAGCGCACCCACCCGTCGGGTCCACGGAATGTGCACCCAGGGCCCGACGACCAGGTGCTGCGGAGCCCTCGCGGCCGACATGTCGCGGAACCCTCGGATAGTCCCGTCGAGGAGTGAGTCGTACCAGCCGCCGATCCAGAGCGCGGGCACGTCGATGTCGGCCTGCATCGCGCTCGGCGAGCGGAGGGCCCAGTAGTCGTCGGGCGCCGGATGGGCGAGCCACGCGTGGTAGTGACTGTCCGGCGCGAACCGCTCGAGCACGGCCGGGCGCGCGGGCGTGGCCTCCCACAGCGGCACGTAGCGCGAGGCGGCGTGGAGCGCCTGGTAGGCGGCCGCGTCGCCGCGCCGGCGCGCGGTCTCGGCCGCCAGCTGGATGGCCCACCCCATCGCGCTCTGGAGCCGGAACGCGCCGTTCTCGTAGGCCATGTCCGCGTGCGAATCCCAGGCCGCCATCGCGGGGCAGATCGCCCGCAGGGCCGGCGGCTTCGCGGCCGCGGCCATGAGCTGGGTCATGCCCTGGTAGGAGAAACCGTACATGCCGACCGTTCCCGTGCTTCCGGGCAGCCGCGCGGCCCACTCGACGGTGTCGAATCCGTCCGCGCGCTCGGTGGCGAGCAGGTCGAACTCGCCCTCCGAGCTGCCGCGCCCGCGCACGTCCTGGACGACCACGATGTACCCGTGCCGCGCGTACCACGACGGGTGCGCGTAGGTGACGGTGGATGCGATGGCCCGTCCGTAGGGCTGGCGCATCAGGAGGATCGGGTAGGGCCCCGACCCGTCGGGGCGGTAGACGTCGGCGTCGAGGCGGACGCCGTCCCGGGTCTTCATGGAGGCCGATTCTTTCGGGCGGAGCCCGAGCGAGGGCTCGCTCATCGGCCGAGGACGGCGCGATCCTCGTCGTCCAGCTCGACCGGCGTGCCGCGCCGGATCAGCGCGGCGAACTCCTCGTCGGGCACCATCAGGGTCAGCGTGTAGAGCCGGCCGCGCCCCGTGTTCTCGATGACGTGGGTCGAGCCGGGGGGAACCAGCAGGCTGTCGCCGGTCTTGATCGGCACGGTCCGGTCGCCGGCCTGGGCGAGGCCTTCGCCCTTCAGCACGAAGAACATCTCGTGGGCGCGGAGGTGGGCGTTGGGCGGCGTGCGGCCACCCACGTCGAAGATCTCCACGCACGCGATGAAGCTCGTGCCCTCGCCGACCGGATCGAAGATGATCGCCAGGCGGTTGGTGTCGCCGGGGCTGATGCGGTAGGCGCGGTAGTCGCCGGCCGATTTCTTGATCGCGGCCGGCCCGGGCGCGCTCACCGTACGCCCTCGAACCAGGCGCGCATCTTGCCCGGGTTGAGCAGGCCGTGCGGATCCACCGCGCGCTTGAAGTCGAGCTGCTCGCGGTTGACGACCTTGCGCCCGCCGTCCTCCAGGATGTAGGTGTGCGGGTTCGCGATGCCGACGCCGTGCTCCTCGTGGTAGCGGATGATCTCCTCCAGCCGCGCCTCGGTAGAGAAGCGCACCAGCGGCAGGCCACTGCAGGTCACCTTGCCGCCGACCCGGATGAACTCGAGGTGCATCATCACCTCGTCGCCCCAGTGCCGGTACATATGCTCGATCAGCTCCAGGTTACGTCCCGGCGGGTAGCCGCACTGCAGATAGGTGAGCGACGGGTCGATCTTGATCGCGTGGAGCGTGGTGTGGTTCCACGTGTACTCGTAGAGCGGCGGGGTGCGGCCGAAGTCGTCCGACGGGGCGCGATGGACCACGGTGGCCCCGTGGGCCGCGACCAGCGCGTCGAACGTCTCGAGCGAGGGCTCCGCGATCATCGTGATCACGCTGTGGGCCCCCGGCGGGATGCCGGCGAGCCGCTTGAAGTAGGTGGTGACCGGCCACGCCATCGGGGTGATCAGCTTCTTGACGATGCCGTCCGACTCCCCGAGGATCTGGGCGAAGCGGGCCGCGTCCATGAAGTCGCCGAAGACCACCACCGAGTCCATCCACGGATAGGTGGGACCGAGCGGGATCTCGAGCTCGGTGATGATCCCGTTGGTGCCGTAGGCGTGGTTGACCTTCTGCACGTCGTCGCCGCGCAGCTCGAGGACGCGGGGCTCGTCCTCCATCGTCACCACCCGCGCGGCGTGGACGTTGCCGCGATCGCGGAGCTGGCCGTAAATGATCGAGCCCACCCCGCCGCTTCCCCCGCCGACGAACCCGCCCACGGTGGCGGTCCGCTTGGTGGAGGGGAACATGCGGATCTCCCAGCCCTGGCGGCGCGCCTCCGCGTCCAGCTCCACCAGCTTCAGGCCGGCTTCCACCCGCGTCATGCCCGGCCGGATCCACCGGACCGCCTTCATCGCGGTCATGTCGAGGATGACGCCGCCCTCGAGCGGGACGGCCTGGCCGTAGTTGCCGGTGCCGGCGCCGCGCACGGTGAGCGGGACCTTGGCGGCCACGCAGGCCCGCGCGACCCGGACGACCTCCTCCTCGGTGCGGGGGCACACCACGATCTCGGCGCACTTGTCGTCGAGCTTGCGCCGCAGCACCGGGCTGTACCAGTAGAAGTCCTTGGACTTCACCCGTACCACGTTGGGGTCGGTGATGATCGTGACGCCGTCGAGCGAGTGCACCAGGCGGTCGAGGGTCATCGCGGCATCTCCGTCATCAGGTCGTCCAGCTCGCGGTAGTCGGGCAGGGCCGCGTCCAGCACACGCCCCGCGCGCACCACCACGCGATCGCTCTGTGGGCGCGAGAGCAGCTCGCTCCAGTGGCGGCTCCGGAACAGCACGAGATCGGCGGGGAGGCCCGCGGCCAGGCGCCCGGCCGGCGCGAGCCCCATCAGGTCCGCGGCCGTGCTCGTGACCGCGCGGGGCCAGTCCCCGTGGGGGCGATCGAGGTGCGCGATCCGCGTGGCCTCGCGGAAGACCTCCAGCATGTCGTGGTCGCCGTATCCGTGGAAGGGATCGCGGCAGTTGTCGCTCGCCACCGCCACCGGGATGCCGCGCGTCTTCATCTCGTGGAGCAGGGTCACGCCACGCCAGCGCGGAGTCCGTCCCGGCTCGCGGCTCTGGAGATACAGGTTGCACATCGGCAGCGTGACGACCGCGATGCCGGCCTGCTTGACCAGGTCGAGCGTCTCCTCCACCACCTCGGGTGGCTGCATCGCCAGGCTGCAGCAGTGACCGCAGACGACGGGGCCCGCGAAGCGGTGCCGGAGCGCGGCGCGCGCGATGTGCGCGAGCGACCGCGCGCCGGGGTCACCGCTTTCGTCCACGTGGAAGTCGAGGCCGAGGCCCCGCTCGGCGGCCAGCGCGAGCACACGGTCGAGCTCGGCGTCGAGCGCCGGGCTCATGTAGGTCACCCCGCCGAGGATGCCGCCCGCGTCGGCCACCAGATCGGCCAGGCGCTCGCCGTCGGGGCTCGTGAAGATCTCGACCGGCACGATCGAGGCCGCCTGCAGCTCGACGCGCCCGGCCCACCGCTGCCGGAGCGCGCGCATCGCCGGCCAGCTGATCGCGGCCTGCGGGCCCAGCGAGTCGAGATGGGTCCGGATCGCGCGCGTGCCGTGCGCGAAGCTGCAGCGCAGGCCGAAGTCCATGCGGCGGGAGACGTCCTCGGCGGTCCATCGCGCGGCGCGGTCCGCCGCGACGGTGCGGATGGCGGAGGCGAAGGTGCCGTCGGGGTTGGGGGCGCGCTGCCACGTGTGGCCTTTGTCGAGATGCGTGTGGAGATCCACGAAGCACGGCCAGACCTGGCCGCCGTCGAGCGGCACCCCCGCGGCATCGGCGGGGGCGGTCCCGGCGGGCGCGATGCGCGCGACGACCGCGCCCACGATCTCGAGGTCGGCCCGGGCCAGGCCCTCGCCGTCGGCCACGAGCCCCGGCACCGGCTCGGCCAGCAGGGTGGTCGGCACGCGCCCGTCCCGCAGCCAGTAGCGGCCGCTCGGAGGCAGCTCCACGAATCGCGCCGGCATCCTACTGCTCGCGCGCGCGGGCGCTCTCGTGCCAGCGCCGCAACACCAGGTGCGACAGGGCGGAGAGCGCCAGGAAGATGACCACGCCGGTCAGCGAGACCAGGAGCAGCGCCGCGAACATGCGCGGGATCTGCAGCGTGTAGCCGGCCTCGAGGATGCGATAGGCGAGTCCGGACTGGGCGCCGCCCGTGCCCGCGACGAACTCGGCCACCACCGCGCCGATCAGGGCCAGGCCCCCGCTGATGCGCAGGCCTCCGAAGAAGTACGGGAGCGCACCGGGCAGACGGAGGTACCAGAGCACCTGGCGCCGCGAGGCGCCGTAGAGGTCGAACAGCTCGAGCAGGTGGTGGTCGGTGCTGTTGAGGCCGAGCGTGGTGTTGGACACCACCGGGAAGAACGCCACGATCCACGCGCAGATCAGAAGCGAGAGCTGGATGTTCTTCACCCAGATGATGATGAGCGGGGCGATGGCCACGACCGGGGTGACCTGGAGGATGACCGCGTAGGGGAAGAAGCTCCGCTCGACCCAGTGCCACTGGGCGAACAGGATCGCGATCGCGGTGCCGGCCACGGTGGCCACGAGCAGCGCGGCCCCGGTCACCGCCAGAGTCACGAGGAGCGACGGGTAGAGCGTGTGCCAGTCCTTCAGGAGCGTGGCGCCGATCAGCAGCGGGCCCGGCAGGATGTAGGGCGGAATCGCCTTGAGCCGCACCACCGCCTCCCAGGCGAAGAGCGCCACGAAGCCGATGGCGGCGGGGGGGAGCACGCGCTGCGCGAGCCCGCCCCATCGCGCCCGGCCCGAAGCGGGGGGCGCGGCCTCCGCGATCCCGGTCAGTCGATCCTCGATGGACGTGGTCGTGTCCATTCCCGCCTCAGCCGCTCATCGCGGCGGCGAGGCGCGCCGAAACCGTGCGGCAGTAGTCGTTGTACTCGGGCGACGTACGGAAGCGGTCGTCGCGCGGGTAGGGGGTGTCGATGGTCACCTCCGCCGCCACCCGGCCCGGCCGCGGCGTCATCACCGCCACGCGACTGGAAAGGTACACCGACTCGTACACGCTGTGGGTGACGAAGACCACCGTGAAACCCTGGCGCCGCCAGAGGCCGAGGAGATCGTTGTTGAGCCTCATCCGGGTGATCTCGTCGAGCGTGGCGAAGGGCTCGTCCATGAGAAGGAGCCGCGGTCGGGTGGCGAGCGCGCGCGCGATCGACACGCGCATCTTCATCCCGCCCGACAGCTCGCGCGGGTAGGCGCGTTCGAAGCCGTCCAGGCCGACCAGCCCGATCGCCTCGCGCACCCGCGCCGCCGCCTGATCGCGCGGCACGCGCAGCAGGGTGAGCGGCACCTGGATGTTGGCCGCCACGGTGGCCCAGGGCATCAGGGTGGGCTCCTGGAACACGAAGCCGATCTGGCCGCCCCGGCCGCCCTCCGCCCACGGCCGCTCGATCGCGCCGGCGGTGAGCCCGGCCAGACCGGCGATGAGCCGGAGCGCGGTGCTCTTGCCGCAGCCGGAGGGGCCGAGCAGGCTCAGGAACTCGCCCTCGGCCACCGTGAGATCGAGATGCCGCAGCGCCTCCGTTCCGCGCGCGAACGTCTTGTCGACGTGGCGGAGCCGTACGAGCGGCGGGGCGGCCGTCACTTCATGCCGACCTTGCGGTTCACGAAGGCCAGCGTGTAGGCCTTCGTGAGATCGAGGTCGCGGGGATAGAGGCCGATGCCCGCCATGGTCGCGAGGAACTCCTTCCAGCGCGCGTCGGTCATCGCGCCGATGCCGAGGGCCTTGGCGTCGCCCGAATCGACGACGCCGTACTTCTTCAGCGCGGCGATGCCGTAGGCGATGACGTCGTCGGTCATGTCCGGGTTGTCCTTCTTGATGAGCGCGTTGCCGGGCCCGGGATCGCCGTAGAGGTAGCTGTACCAGCCCTCGATCGACGCGTTGACGAAGCGCTGGACGAGGTCGGGCTTCTCGCGGACGAGCTTCCAGGAGGTCTCGATCGTGCACGAGTAACTGCTGTAGCCGGCGTCCGCCAGTACGTGGACGAGCGGCTTCACCCCGGCCTGCTCGATCTTGTAGGGCTCGCTCGTGAGATAGCCCTGCTGGACCGCCGACTTGTCCGCGAGGAACGGCGCCATGTTGAACGTGTAGGGGCGGATCTGGTCGTCGGTATAGCCGTACTTGGCTTTGAGGAAGTTCCAGAAGGTGGCGCGGCTGCCCGCGCCGACGAGGATGGGCTTGCCCTTCATGGCGGCCAGCGTGTCGTTGCCCTGGCCGGGGTGCGAGATCAAGACCTGGGGGTCCTTCTGGAAGATCGCGGCCACCGTCACCATCGGGATCGCGCCCTGCACGTAGTTGAGAGCCCCGAACGAGCTCGAGCCGATGTTGAAGTCGATCGCGCCGGCGGCGAGGAGCTGGGGATGGTTCACCTGTGGGCCCCCCATGCGGATGGTCACGTCGAGGCCGGCCTTCCGGTAGAGCCCGGTGGCGACCGCCTGGTAGTAGCCGCCGTGCTCGGCTTGGGCCTTCCAGTTGGTGCCAAAGGTGACCTTGTCCTCGGCCCACGCCGCGGGCGTGGTGAGGAGGAACGCGAGGGTCATGGCGCGCGCGAGTACCGTGGGGGTGTTCATGCCCGGCGCAAGAGCAAGAGGAATACCACCGATCGCCCGATCCAAGCCAGCGGATTCATTTCTCGGGGCGTAGGCACCCGCCCGCGGGTCGCCGGGCGGGTGCCTACGAAGCGGGCAGTTCCACGACGCCTGCCTGCTTTTCGAGCGTCCCCGCCGCCCGGCTTTCCCGCTATCATGTGAGCCCCATGACCACCCTCCCGCGCCGGCTCTGGCGAGAGATGACCACCAAGGAGTTCGCCGCGCTCGACGCCCGGCGCGTCATCGCGGTCCTGCCGGTCGGATCGATCGAGCAGCACGGGCCCCATCTGCCGGTGGGCGTGGACGGCACGATCAACGAGACGATCCTCGGCCGGGCGCTCGAGCTGCTGCCGCCGGAGCTGCCGGTCACGGTGCTGCCCATGACCTGCGTGGGCAAGAGCGACGAGCACCTCGCGTTTCCCGGCACGCTCACGCATTCCGCGGAGACCCTGATCCGCGTCTGGACCGAGATCGGCGAGAGCGTGGCCCGCGCCGGCGTGCGCAAGCTCGTCATCTTCAACAGCCACGGCGGCCAGCCGCAGCTGGTGGACGTGGTGGCCCGCGAGCTGCGGATCCGGTGCGGCATGTTCGTGGTGGCTGCGAGCACGTATCGCCTCGGACGGCCGCCCGGTCTCTTCCCGGAGGCCGAGCTCAAGCACGGCATCCATGCCGGCTCGGTGGAGACCTCGGTGATGCTTCACGCGCGGCCGGATCTGGTGCATCGCGCGGAGGCCCGCAACTTCGAGACGCTCTCACAGCGGATGGAGCGGGAGTTCCGGCTGCTCACGCCGGAGGGCGCCATCGGCTTCGGCTGGCAGACCCAGGACCTCAATCCCGACGGCGCCTGCGGCAACGCCCTCGACGCCGACCCCGAGCGGGGCCGGCTCGTGGTCGAGCACGCCGCGCGCGTGTTCGTCGAGCTGCTCGCCGAGGTGGACCGCTTCCCTCTGGAGAACCTGAAAGAGCGGGCCTGACGCGGAACCGGTTCGGCTCTTCTGG
>DASZJM010000426.1:0-23723 GCA_035948165.1 Candidatus Methylomirabilota bacterium | reverse complement strand
TCCCACGGGGCCGCGTGGCAGGGCCGCAAGGTCGGCACCTTCGGACGCGCGGGGGTGTTCTCCTTCTACCCGTCGAAGAACCTCACCGTGATGGGCGACGGCGGCCTGCTGGTCACCGACGACGACGACGTGGCCGCACGCTGCCGCCGGCTGCGCGACCACGGCCGCGTCAACAAGGACGTGCACGCCGAGGTCGGCTTCAACCTGCGCTTCAACGACATCCAGGCCGCGATCGGGCGCGTGCTGCTGCGCCGGCTCGACGCCATGAACGACCACCGCCGCGCCCTCGCCGCCCGCTACGCCGCGGGCCTGGCCGGGCTGCCACTCGGCCTGCCGAGGGAGGCGCCCGGGGCCCGGCACGTCTACCACCTCTACGTGGTGCGCACGCCCCAGCGCGACGCCCTCGCCCGCTTCCTCAAGGAGCGCGACATCGCCACCGGCATCCACTACCCGGTGGCGAGCCACCAGCAGCCCGCGGTGGAGCTACTGACTCCTCCGTCACTCCCGGTGACCGAGCGCTTGGTGGGCGAGATCCTGAGCCTGCCGATCTCGGCCGGGCACACTCCCGCCGAGGTGGACGAGGTGATCGGGGCGGTCAAGGAGTTCTTCCGTACCCGGTGACCGGCCGGCACCGGAGACGCATCGCCCGCCCGTGAAAATCCTCCAGATCTACCCCAAGGCCGACTACTTCACGGGCGCGGCCATGCAGCTGCGCGATCTCGCCGCCGGCCTCGTCGCGCGCGGGCATGACGTGGTGGTGGCCACCCGGCCGAGCACGCAGTGGCAGCGGGCGTGCGCGGCCGCGCGGGTGCGCCACGCCGCGGTGCCGATGCGAGGGAGCCTCGACCTGCGCTCGGCGTGGAGCCTGGCGCGGCTGATCCGCGAGCATCACATCGAGGTCGTGCACTGCCAGAAGGGCCGCGCCCGCTCGCTCGCGCTCCTCGCCGGGCTCGTCACCCGCATTCCGGTGATGATCCTGAACCGCGGGGTGAGCTTCCCGGTGGACCGCTGGACGCGCCTCGGCTACACCACCTCCCGCGTCACCGCGATCGTGGCGGTGTGCGAGTCGATCAAGCGCGGCCTGGTGGCGAACGGCGTGCCCGCGGCCAAGATCGACGTGATCTACTCGGGCACCGACCTCACCCGCTTCCATCCCGGCGTCGACGGCCGGCGGATCCGCGCCGAGCTCGGCCTGGCGCCCGACCACGCCCTCGTCACCCAGGTGGGCATCCGCTCCTGGCGCGGCAACGACGACGTGCTGGAGGCGATGGCCCGGGTGTGCCACGCGGCCCCGCACGCGCGGCTGCTCTTCGTGGGCGCGCCGCCGCCGCGCATCCCGATCCTGAAGGAGCGGGCCTTCCGGCGCGGCATCGGCGACGCGGTCTCGGTCCTCGGTCACCGCGAGGACATCCCGGAGATCCTGGCCGCGAGCGACCTGGTGGTCGACGCCTCCTACGCCGGGCTCGGCCTGACCGGCTCCCTGCGCGAGGCCCTCGCGGTGGAGACCCCGGTGGTCGCCACCGACATCGAGGGTCATCCGGAGCTGATCGTCGAGGGCGAGACCGGGCTGCTGGTGCCGCCGCGCAATCCGGACGCGCTCGCCCAGGCGATCCTGCGCGTGCTGGAGAACCCGACCCGGGCCAAGGCGATGGCCCGCGCCGGCCGCAAGCGGGTGGAGGCGCTCTTCTCGATGGTCCAGAAGGTCCAGCGGACCGAGGCGCTCTACCGGCGCCTGCTCGCCGCCCGGGGCGCCGCGTGACCGCGCGCTACGGGCTGCTGCTGCGGCTGCTCCCCTATCTGCGAGGGTACTGGCCGGTCCTGGCCCTGGGCGGGGTGCTGGCCCTCCTGGTGTCGGGATCCGAGGCGTTCATCGCCTGGCTCGTCAAGCCCGCGATGGACGAGATCTTCCTGAAGCGCGACGCGACGATGCTGCGGATCATCCCCCTCGCGCTGCTCGGCGCCTACCTGGTCAAGGGGGTGGGGCGCTTCGGCCAGTCCTACCTGATGGCCTCGGTGGGCGAGCGGGTGATCGCGCGCATCCGCCGCGAGCTCTACGCCCACATCCAGTCGATGCCGCTCGCGTTCTTCGCCTCGCTCCACTCCGCCGAGCTGATGACCCGGGTGGTGACCGACGTGAATCGGCTCGCCCGCCTCTCCTCCACCGTGCTCGTCATGGCGGTCCGCCACGTGGGCACCATCGCGGCCCTCCTGACCGTGATGTTCCTGCGCGAGTGGGTGCTGGCCCTGATCGCGATCGCGGTCTTCCCGGCGGTGGGCATCGCGGTGCGCACCATCGGCCGCAAGCTCTACAAGATCAACCGGCGGACCCAGCAGAAGATCGCGGAGCTGAACGTGGTGCTGCAGGAGTCGTTCACCGGGACCAAGATCGTCAAGGCGTTCGGGCGCGAGGGCCTCGAGCAGGAGCGCTTCAACTCGGTGAACGATCGCCTCCTCGGGCTGGCCCTCAAGGACCGGCGCATCGACGAGATGGCCGAGCCCCTGATGGAGGTGCTGGGCGCGCTCGCGATCATGGGGGCGCTCTGGTACGGCGGCTACCGGGTCATCTCGGGCGCCCTGACTCCCGGCGAGTTCTTCTCGTTCACCGCCGCGGTGGTGCTGCTCTACGGGCCGGTCCGGCAGCTCTCCCGCATGGTCAACACCGTCCAGCAGTCGATCGCCTCGGTCGAGCGGGTGTTCGAGATCCTCGACACCCCGCCCGCCATCGTGGACGCCCCCAACGCCCACGTGCTCCCCGCCTTCACCGGCTCGGTCGTGTTCGAGGACGCCGGCTTCCGCTATCCCGAGGCGGAGGACTGGGCCCTGCGCGACATCTCGATGACCGTGCACAAGGGCGAGCTGGTCGCCTTCGTGGGCATGTCGGGCGCGGGCAAGACCACGCTCATGGAGCTGCTGCCCCGCTTCCACGACGTGACCGCGGGCCGCATCACCCTCGACGGGCACGACCTCCGCGGGGTGACGGTGGCCTCGCTGCGCAGCCTGATCGGCATCGTGACCCAGGACACCTTCCTGTTCCACGACTCGATCGAGTACAACATCGCCTACGGGCGGCCCGGCGCGACCCGCGCCGAGATCGAGCGGGCGGCCCGCCAGGCCCAGGCCCACGACTTCATCGCCGCGCTGCCGGAGGGCTACGCGACCCCGGTGGGCGAGCGCGGGGTGAAGCTCTCCGGCGGCCAGGCCCAGCGGCTCGCCATCGCCCGCGCGTTCCTGAAGGACCCGCCGATCCTCATCCTCGACGAGGCGACGTCCGACCTCGACGCGGAGAGCGAGTTCCTGGTCCAGCAGGCGCTCTCGGAGCTGATGAAGGGCCGCACCGTGCTGGTGATCGCCCACCGCCTGGCCACCGTGAAGCACGCCGACCGCGTGGTGGTGGTCCACGCCGGGCGCATCGCGGAGATGGGCACCCACGACGAGCTGATGACCCGCCGCGACGGCATCTACCGCCGCCTCGCCACGCTGCAGTCGCTGGACGCCGCCCTGCCCGCCCGCTAGACCGCCCTAGGCCAGACGTCCGCCCAGGCGCTCCGCCGCGCGCGCGCCCGCCGCGAGCAGCGCCGGGTAGATGATCCACTGGCGGAACGGCTCGATGGTCGCCATGTAGACCCGCCCCAGCGCGCCCCTGGGTTTCACGTACACCGCCAGGCGCGGACGCCGGTTCACGAGCGAGACGTGGAGGAAGGCGTTCACGGTGCGGTTGCGGATGCGGGACAGCACCTCGTCGGGCTCTCGATAGACCGGCACGAAGCCCGTGCCGCCCCGATCGAGGCCGAGGAGGCGGCCGAGCGCCCTCCGGAGCCCGAAGAGCGCGCGGGACGGCAGCCCGCGCGGCTCGGTGCGCAGCGCCTCAATCCAGCGCTCGAGGGGCACGTCCGGCGGGAGCGGGATCGCGACCTCCCACACGTCGCGGAGCGCGAGCCCCTCGGCGGCGGCGACGCCGTGCACGCGCCACGGCCGGCCCAGGTGATCGGCGGGGTCGAGGCGGCCACCGGTCGCCATCTCACGACGCTCGCGGCGCGTACATCATGACCGCGACGCCGGCCAGGCAGAGGCAGGCGCCCGCCACGTCGTAGCGGTCCGGGCTCACCCGGTCCACCGCCCAGCCCCAGAGCAGCGAGAGCACCACGAACACCCCGCCGTAGGCGGCGTAGACCCGGCCGAAGTGGGCGGCCTGGTAGGTGGGGATCAGGCCGTAGGCGACGAGGACGGCGGCGCCGACCAGGCCGAGTGGCCACGGCCGGCTCTCCCGCCACCAGAGCCACATGAGGTAGCCCCCGCCGATCTCGGCTGTGCCGGCCAGCAGGAACAGGGTGACGGAGGCGAGCAGGTGCCTACTCGCGGAAGCGGTTCACGATCGGCAGGCGCCAGTCCTTGCCGAAGGCACGCGGGGTGATCTTGATCCCGATCGGCCCCTGCCGGCGCTTGTACTCGTTGCGGTCGACCATCGCGATGACGCGCTTGACGGTGGGCGCGTCGAAGCCGCGGGCCACGATGTCGGCCACGCCCTGGTCGCCCTCCACGTAGGCCTCGAGGATCGCGTCCAGGACCGCGTAGGCGGGCAGCGTGTCCTGGTCGGTCTGGTCCGGTCTGAGCTCGGCCGAGGGGGCGCGTTCGAAGACCGAGCGCGGGATGACGTCGCGCCCCGCGCGCCGGTTGACGTGCTCGGACACCTGGTAGACGAGCGTCTTCGGCACGTCCTTGATCACCGCGAAGCCGCCCGCCATGTCGCCGTAGAGCGTGGAGTAGCCCACCCCGATCTCGCTCTTGTTGCCGGTGGTGAGCACGAGCCAGCCGAACTTGTTCGAGAGCGCCATGAGGTAGTTGCCGCGGATGCGGGCCTGCAGGTTTTCCTCGGTGACGTCCTCCTTCAGCCCCTTGAACGGCTTGGCGAGCGCGCGGCGATACGCGCCGAGCACCGGGGTGATGGGCAGGCGCAGGAACTCGATGCCGAGGTTGCGGGCCAGGCGGGCCGCGTCCCCCCGCGTGCCCGCCGAGGAGAACTGCGACGGCATCGTGACCCCGGTCACGTTGGCCGCACCCAGGGCCTCGACCGCGATCGCGGCGACCAGCGAGGAGTCGATGCCGCCGGAGAGGCCGAGCACCACGTGGGTGAAGCCGTTCTTGGTGACGTAGTCGCGGGTGCCGAGCACGAGCGCCTGGTAGATCTCCTCGACCGGCTCGAGCACCGGCACCTCGTGCGCGGGCAGCCGCGGCCGCTCCGGCGCGGGCAGCGGGGGCAGCGCGATCCGACGCGGAGCCTCCGCGGTGGCGCGCAGCTTCTCCTTGCGCCGCCGCGAATCGTGCAGGCGCGCCCGAAAGACCTCGTCGAGGTCCAGGTCGGCCACCACGAAGTCCTCCTCGAACGGCTTCCCCCGCGCCACGCACTCGCCCTTCTCGTTGAACATGAGCGACTGGCCGTCGAAGATCAGCTCGTCCTGGCCGCCCACCGTGTTCACGAAAGCGAGGCAGACCAGATCGTCGGCGGCCCGGGTGGCCAGCATCTTCTCGCGGAACCGCCCCTTGCCCGCGTGGTACGGCGAGGCGTTGATGCTCACCACCAGCTCCGCCCCGCCCAGGGCCTGGAGCGTGGTGGGTCCGGTGGGGTACCAGATGTCCTCGCAGATGTTGGCCGCGATGACGGTCTCGCCGAGCGTGAAGACCGGCGACTCGGTGCCGGACTGGAAGTAGCGGTTCTCGTCGAAGACGCCGTAGTTCGGCAGGTACTGCTTGTGGTACGTCCCCGCCACCGCTCCGTCGTGCAGCACCGCCGCCGCGTTGAAGATGTCGTCGCGCTTGTCGACGTAGCCGACGATGGCGGTGAGCCCGCGGCTGGCCCGGGCCACATCCGCGAGGGCGCGCAGGTTGGCCTCGATGAAGGCGGGCTTGAACAGCAGGTCCTCGGGGGGATAGCCGGTCAGGACCAGCTCGGGGAAGGCCACGATGTCGCAGCCGAGCGCGCTGGCCCGCTCCATGCCCGCGATGACCAGCCGGGCGTTGGCCTCGACGGCGCCCACCGTCGGGTTCACCTGCCCGAGCCCCATCCGCACGCGCCGCATGGCGGGTATTCTACCCCTTCCGGGTCCCGTTCACCGTCAGGTGCAGGCCGACCACGATCAGGATGCCCCCGGCCACGAGGAACGGGGTCAGCGGCTCGCGCAGCCACCACACGCCGAGGAGCGCGCCGGCCAGCGGCTGCAGGTTCACGAAGGCGGCCACCCGCGCGGCCCCCACCCGCTCCAGGCACCAGTTCCACACCGCGTAGCCGATCGCGGTGATGACCACGCCCAGGTAGACGGTGCCCGCGATCGCGGTCGCGGTCCACACGGGCGGCGGCCCGACGTGCCACTCGTAGAGCGCCAGCGGGGCGATCGACAGCGCGCCCCACACCACCGAGTGCGCCGTCACCGCCGCCACCGGATGACGGGTCAGCACGCCCCGGCCCAGGAGCGAGTAGGCGGCGTACGCGACGCCGGAGAGGATCAGGAGCAGGTCGCCCCGCCAGTGCGGCATGAGCGAGCGGGTGAGCCCGGGGATGCCGTTGACCACCACCACCACCGCGCCCACCAGGGTGAGCACGGCGCCGAGCGTCTCGCGCCGCGACAGGCGCTCGCCCAGGAGGAGCGGCGACAGCACCAGCAGCGTGGTCGGCTCGACGGTGATCAGGAGCGCGGCGTTGCTGGCGGTGGAGTGCGCGAGCCCCCAGTTGCCGAACGCGAACGCGAGCGCGAAGCCCACCACCCCCATGAGGCCGACCCGCACCCGATCTCCCGCGGTCCACGTCGCGCGAGGGCCGTCCTTCGAGCGCCCGGCCGCCCAGGCCAGCAGCAGCACGCCGCCGATCAGCACGCGGGCCAGTCCGAGCGTCGCCGGTCCCACGTCGGCGAGGACGATCCGGCTCACCGAGTAGCCGGTGGCGAAGGCCAGGTTGGCGGCGACGAGGATCAGGTAGGGAGCGGACATCGGCCGAGCTTAGCGCACGCGCGGCGGCGGCTCGGGTATAATCGCGCGCATGAAGCCCCCCACGAAACCCAAAATCCCGTGGCTCCCGCACGAGGTGCAGCCGGGTCAGCCGACCGAGGTGTGCCCGCGCTGCGGCGCCCGCAAGCTGATGCCGTGGACGCTGAGGCGTGATCCCAAGCGCGTCACCCTGCTGCGCACGTGGGTGTGCACCGCGTGCCAGACCACCGAGGAGCGCGAGGAGCCGGAGTAGGCGGTAGGCGGCGAGCGCGTCAGGCCGGCGCGTTCACCAGGTCGATCAGGCTCCGCAGCCGGGAGAACCCGGAGCGGTTGAAGGGCAGCACCAGCCTCGGCAGGTCCGGCAGCTCCTCCCCCTCGCCCGGTACCGGTCCGGGCGTCTGCACCGCGGGCCCGTGCAGGATGTCGGCGAAGCGGGCGTTCAGCTCCGCGAGCGTCCCGGGCGCCAGCGGCTTCCGCAGGCGGAGCACCAGCGAGTCGCGCACGTACCGCTGCGAGTGGTAGTTCCGGTAGAAGGCCTCCACCTCCGCGGCGGCCGCCTCCACGTCGTCGGTGATCCGGTAGAGATCCGGATCGGTCGCGCCCACCAGGCCGCGGCCCACCATCTCGCGCCGCACGAAGGTGTCGAACGTCTTCCAGTAGGTCCCGCCCGGCTCGTCGAGCATGACGAGCGGGAGCACCGGCGACTTGCCGGTCTGGATGAGGGTCAGGGCCTCGAAGGCCTCGTCGGCGGTGCCGAAGCCGCCGGGCAGGAACGCCATCGCGTGCGCCTCCCGCACCAGGAAGAGCTTGCGGGTGAAGAAATACTTGAACGAGATCAGCTTGGGGTCGGAGGCGATCCAGGGATTCGCCTCCTGCTCGAACGGCAGGCGAATGTTGAGGCCAAACGAGCGCTCGCCGCCCGCGCCCTCCTGGGCCGAGCCCATCACCCCGCCGCCCGCCCCGGTCATGACCATCCAGCCCGCCCCGGTGATGCGCTTGCCGAAGGCGTAGGCCTGCTCGGAGATCGGGTGCTCGCGGAGCGTCCGCGCCGAGCCGAAGACGGTCACCTTCGGGACGTTGCGCCACGGGGCGAAGACCTTGAACCCGTAGCGGATCTCCTTGAACGCGTTGTTCGCGATCTTGAGGTCGGCGACGCCGGTGCCGTCCTCGAACATCTTGAGCACGGTGGTGAGCATCTCCGCGTAGAGCGGCCAGGAGGCCTCCGGCACCCGCAGCTGCTCGAGGAGGGCGTCGAGGCGCCGGTTGGCGTCCTCCGACTGAAGTTGATACCGACGATCCGGACTCACACTTGCAGTATACACGCGCGTCTTCTCAGGCCAGCGTATGCCGGACCATCTTGCCCTCGACCAGGTACACCACCATCTCCGCGATGTTGGTGGCGTGGTCGGCCACCCGCTCCATGAAGCGGGAGATCAGGATCAGCCGGATCGCCCGCGGGATCGTCCGGGGGTCCTCCATCATGAAGGTGAGCAGCTCGCGGAAGATCTGTTCCTTGAGGAGGTCGACCTCGGAGTCCTCCCCGCACACCTGGCGGGCCAGCGCGGTGTCGCGGGCCACGAAGGCGTCGAGGCTCTCCTTCACCATGCGCTGCGCCTTCTCCGCCATCCGGGGCAGGTCGATGTAGGGCTTGAGCTGCGGCTCCCGGTTCAGCTCGAGCACGCGCTGGGCGATGTTCACCGCCTGGTCGCCGATGCGCTCGAGATCGGTGACGATCTTCATCGCGGTGGTGATGAAGCGCAGGTCGCCGGCGGCGGGCTGATGCAGCGCGAGCAGGCTCACGCACTGCTCGTCGACCTCCACGTCGTAGGTGTTGACCTGCCGGTCCCGCTCGATGACCTCCTGGGCCATCACGTCGTCGCGCTCGAGGAGGGCGCGCATGACCCGCCGGATCTGGTCCTCCACCAGCCCGCCCATCGCGAGCAGGGTCTGCTTGAGGGCCTCCAGCTCTTCGTGGAAATGTCGCGCCATGGCCGCCTCCGCCCTACCCGAACCGACCGGTGATGTAGTCTTCCGTCCGCTTGTCGCCGGGGGTCGTGAACATCTCCTTGGTGACCCCGAACTCCACCAGCTCGCCGAGCAGGAAGAAGCCGGTCCACTCCGAGACCCGCGCCGCCTGCTGCATGTTGTGGGTGACGATCGCGATGGTCAGCTCCTTCTTGAGGTCGTGGATCAGCTCCTCGATCTTGGCGGTGGCGATGGGGTCGAGCGCGGAGCACGGCTCGTCCATCAGGAGGATCTGGGGATCGACCGCGAGGGCCCGCGCGATGCAGAGCCGCTGCTGCTGGCCGCCCGAGAGGCTCACCCCCGACTTGTCGAGATCGTCCTTCACCTCGTCCCAGAGGGCGGCGTGGCGGAGCGCCCGCTCCACCTCTTCCTGGAGCCGCGACTTCCGCCGCATCCCGGCGAGGCGCAGGCCGGCGGCCACGTTGTCGAAGACCGACATGGTGGGGAACGGGTTCGCCTTCTGGAAGACCATGCCGATCCGCCGCCGCACCTGGACCGGATCCACTCCCGAGGCGTAGAGATCCTCGCTGTTGAGCAGGACCTGGCCGGACACCCGCGCGCCCGGCACCGTCTCGTGCATGCGGTTGAGACAGCGGATGAAGGTGGACTTGCCGCAGCCCGACGGCCCGATGATGGCGGTCACCGCGTTCGGCGCGACCGTGAGGTCGACGCCCTTGAGGACCAGGGTCTCGCCGAACCAGGCCCGCAGCCCCTTGACGTAGATGCCGTCTCCCATAGTCACCTCAGCGCGCAACGATCCGGCCTCGGGTGGCCAGCCTCGCGGCCAGACTCGCCAGGAACACCAGCGTGATCAGCACGAGTGCCCCGGCCCAGGCCTGCCGGTGCCAGTCGTCGTAGGGGGCGATGGCGTACGCGTAGATCTGCAGCGGCAGGGCCGCGATGGGTTGGTCGAGCCCCTGGTGCCAGAAGCGGTTGCCGAGCGCGGTGAAGAGCAGCGGCGCGGTCTCCCCCGCGATCCGGGCCACCGCCACCATGACCCCGGTGATGATGCCGGCGCGGGCCGCCGGGATGACGATGCGCAGGCTCACCTTCCACTCCGGCAGGCCGAGCCCGAGGCCGGCCTCCCGCAGGGCGCTCGGCACCAGGCGTACCATCTCCTCGCTCGTGCGCAGCACGATCGGGATCAGGATCAGCCCGAGGGCGAAGCCGCCCGCGAGCGCCGAGAAGCGCCGCATCGGGAGCACCACCGCCGTGTAGGCGAAGATGCCGAAGACGATCGAGGGCACCCCGTTCATGACGTCGGCCACGAAGCGCAGCACCCACGGCAGCCGCCGGTCGCGCGACTCCGCGAGGTACACCCCACCCAGGATGCCGACCGGCAGCCCGATCAGCACCGCGAGCCCGATCATGATGAGGCTGCCCACGATGGCGTTGGCCACGCCGCCGCCGACCTCGCCCACCGGCTTCGGCAGGTGGAGGAAGAAGTCCACGTTGATGGCCGAGACGCCCTGGTAGAGCAGGAACCCGGAGATCAGCAGGAGCGGGCAGACCACCAGCCCCGCCGCGCCGCACGTGAGCGCGCTCACCGAGGTGCTGACCAGCCGCCGCCCCCCCGGGCTCACGCCCGTCCGCCCCGGGCCGGGCCGCCCACGCTCCACACCAGGAGCCGGGCGAGCCCGTTGACCGCCACCGTGACCACGAGCAGCAGCAGGCCGATCTCCACCAGGGCCGACACGTAGAGATCGGAGGTCGCCTCGGTGAACTCGTTGGCGAGCACGCTCGCCATCGTGTAGCCGGGCGCGAACAGCGACAGGGCGACCTCGGGCCGGTTGCCGATCACCATCGTCACCGCCATGGTCTCCCCGAGCGCGCGGCCGAGCCCCAGCAGGATGGCTCCGATGAGCCCGGACCGGCCGTAGCGCAGCACCGCGATGCGGGTCGTCTCCCAGCGGGTGGCGCCGAGGCCGAGCGCGGCCTCGCGCTGCGAGCCCGGGACGGCGAGCAGCACCTCCCGGCTCACCGAGGTGATGTACGGCACGATCATGATCGCGAGGATGAGGCCCGCGGCGAGCATCCCGATGCCGTAGGGCGGGCCCTGGAAGAGCGGCAGGAAGCCGAGGGTCCGGGCGAGCGCGGGCTGTACCCAGTCGCGCAGCCACGGCACCAGGACGAAGATGCCCCAGAGCCCGTAGACCACGCTCGGCACCGCCGCGAGCATCTCGATCAGGAAGGCCACCGGCGGCCGCACCCAGGACGGCGCCAGCTCCGCGAGGAAGATGGCCGCGCCGAGGGAGAGCGGCACCGCGATCAGCAGCGCGAGCAGGGACGACACCAGCGTGCCGTAGATGAACGGCAGCGCCCCGAACTCGCCCGCGACCGGATCCCAGTGCGAGGTGATCAGGAAGCGGAGCCCGAAGGCCCGGATCGCGGCCCACGACTCCCAGCCGAGCGCCAGGAGCAGGCCGCCGGCGAGGGCCAGCACCAGCCAGACCGAGGCGAGGATGAGGCCCCGGTACACCCGATCGCCGACGCCGCGCCGGCTGCGGCTGACCGCGCGCGGAGGTAGGGCCAGGCCGTCGGCCGTCCCTACCCCCGCGAGCGAGTCGGCGGCCAAGCGCTACTGCGCCGCCAGGAGCGGCTTGCCCGAGAAGGTGATCTGCTTGATCTTGGCCTCGATCTGCTTCACCACCGGAGCCGGCAGGGGTGCGTAGAGGAGCGCGGCGGGGTGCCGCTGCCCGTCGTGGATCGCCCACCAGAGGAACTTCACCAGGGCCTTACCCTTGGCCTCGTTGGGCTGGTCCTTGTAGACCAGGAGCCACGTGAAGCTCGCGATCGGGTACGCGTCGGCCCCGGGCGCGTTCGTGAGCGACACCCGGAAATCGTCGGGCATGCTCTTCACCGCCCCCGCCGCGGCCGCGGTCGTGCTCTCGATCGTCGGCTCCACCAGCTTGCCCGCCTGGTTCTTGATGCGCGCCGCGGGGAGCTTGTTGGTGATCGCGTAGGCCAGCTCCACGTAGCCGAGCGAGCCGGGAGCGTTCTTCACCTGGCCGGCCACGCCCTCGTTGCCCTTGCCGCCCAGGCCGACCGGCCACTTCACCGAGGTGCCGCGGCCGATCTCCTTCTCCCACTCCGGGCTGATCTTGCAGAGGTAGTCCACCCAGATGTAGGTGGTCCCGCTCCCGTCCGACCGGTGCACCACCACGATGGTCTGGTCCGGCAGGGCTGCCGACGGGTTCAGAGCCTTGATCCGCGCGTCGTTCCACTTGGTGATCTTGCCCAGGAAGATGTCGGCCAGGACCTCACCGGTGAACACGAGCTGCGGGTTGCCGGGCAGGTTGTAGGTCGCCACCACCGCGCCCATCACGGTCGGGATGTGGAGGAGCTCGGCGGGCGCCTTCTTGAGCTGCTCGTCGGTCATCGGGCCGTCGGAGGCGCCGAAGTCCACCGTCCGCTCGGTGATCTGCCGGATGCCGCCGCCGCTGCCGATCGACTGATAGTTGAAGCGGACTTCCGGGTCGATCTTGATATATTCCTCGAACCACTTCGAGTAGATCGGATACGGGAAGGTGGCCCCCGCTCCGTTCATCAGCATCTGGGCGTCGGCGGCGACGGGCCGCCCGAGCGTCGCCATCACCAGCAGCAGGATCGGCACGATCCACCAGCGCTTCGTCATATAGCTCTCCCCTCGTCTCTTTTCTCTGTGGTTGGGCGCAAGTATGCTGCAAACGAGTAACGGATCGATGACACGGGTGTTACATCCGTGTTACAGCCCGACGGGTGGCGGTCAGGCGCGCTCCCGGAAGCGGTAACCGACCCCGCGCACGGTCTCGATGCCCGGCTCCGGGGCCCGCGCGGCGATGAACTTGGCCCGCAGCCGGGCCACGTGGACGTCGACGGTGCGCGGCTCGACGAAGCCGTCCTGGCCCCACACCAGGTCCAGCAGCTCCTCGCGGCCGAAGACCCGGCCCGGCGCGCGGACCAGCGCGGAGAGCAGATCGAACTCCTTGCGGGTCAGCTCCACCAGCCGGCCCTTCATCTTGACCTCGAAGCGCTGGCGATCGATCTCGAGCTCGCCCGCCCGCACCGGCTGGCCGGCCGCCTCGTCGCCGGCGCGCCCCCGCCGCGAGACGGCCCGTACGCGCGCGACCAGCTCGCGCGGGGAGAATGGCTTGGTGACGTAGTCGTCGGCGCCCATCTCGAAGCCGAGGACCTTGTCGCCCTCCTCGACGCGGCCGGTCACCATGATCACCGGGATGGCCTGGGTCTCGCGGTCCTGCTTGAGACGCCGGCAGATCTCCCAGCCGTTCAGGTGCGGCACCATGATGTCGAGCAGGATCACGTCGGGCCGCGCCTCCCGCACCTGCCGGAGGGCGTCGGTGCCGTTGGCGGCCAGCCGGACGTCGTAGCCCTCCTTGCCGAGGTTGTAGCGGATCATCTCCGCCACGTCCGCCTCGTCCTCGACCACCAGCACCTTCGCGGCGCGGCTGGAGCCGGCCCCCGGCCTGTCCGCTGCGCTCCGCCGGCTTCCCGCCATCGAGTCGACCCCCACGTTCAGTCGCGTCATAGTCATGGCAGCATGGTGCGCCGGGGCGGTTACGGAATGATGACGACCGGGTAAATCGTGGGTAAACCGCGAGGCGGGGCGCCCGGTCGGACGCCCCCCGGTCAGCGGGGTCGGTGGGCGATCAGGCTCCGAGCTCGCGCGAGGTGATCTTGTACCTGAAGGCGTCGGGGTCGAGGCTGTCCTTGCGGCCCTCTCCGGTCTCGGCCTGCGGGTACATCAGGAACGCCACCGGCTCGTCCTTGCTGTTGAGCAGCTTCACGTCGTGCGCGTAGTTGTAGGCGAGCCAGTTCATCTCCCACTGGCCGAACAGCTTGGCCCGCGCCTTCTTGGTGGTGGGATCGTCGAGCGGGATGCCGCCCCGCTCCTCGAGCACGACCTTGCGCACGTCGGCCGGGTCGACCGGGACCCAGCCGAGGCCGGGGGAGTAGAACTCGGCGCGGCAGTGCTGGGCGCGGGTGATGTCGCCGCTCTTGCCGAGGCTCTTGAACTCGGCGGAGTCGGCCACCCGGACGCCGTAGACGTCGCGGGCGGGAATCCCCGCCGCGCGGGCCAGCCCCACGAACAGCGCGTTCAGGTCGGCGCACTTGCCGCCGAGGTTGCCGGTCTCGAGCATCGCGCGGATGTCGCCGACCCCGCAGCCCCGCACCTTCGGGTCGCGGAACGTGTTGTCGACGATCCACTCGTAGATCGCGCGCGCCTTCTCCACGTCGCCGTCGGCGCCCTTGGTGATCATCTGCGAGGTTTTCTTCACGATGCCGTCGGTGCGCACCAGCTTCGAGGACTCGCGGTACTTCGCGAGGGTCGCCCGGTCCTCGGGCGCGGGATTGGACCCGGGCCGCGTCAGGTCCACGTTGCGATCGCGGGTGGCGAACCGGGTGGTCACCTCGACTGCGGGCGCGCTCTCGCCGGCCGGCCACTCCGCGTAGAGCACGCCCGCGCCATACCGCTCGTCGCGGTACACGCGGGTGGCGGCGGCGTTGCCGGTCCAGCTCTGCCCCAGGCTCTTGAAGTAGTCGGTGTCGGTCTGAAGGGGCAGCGGCAGCCAGACCCGGCTGGCGCCGCTCGGGTTCGCCACCTCCGCGCGCGTCACGACCTCGAAGGCGCGCCACTTGACCTCGCCCGGCGCGGCCGCCGAGGCGCCCGAGCGCGCCCAGCCGCCCATCGTAGCCGCCGCCACCGTGACAAGACCCGTCTTCAGAAAGACCCGTCGCTCCATGAGCTCCCCCCGGACCATTGAATTGTGCCGCGGGCGAATTGTCCCGCAGGCGAATGGCGCCGCGGACGAATGTCGCTGCGGGCGTCATGGTACAGGTCGAGCCCCGAATGGCCCAATCCGTTGTCCCGATGCCGGGCGCATCCGGGATAGGCCGTCCCGATGGGGCCCAGGGCTGGCGAGCCGGGCGATCCCGTGGTACCGATTACAGCGCATGCCGCCCACCGGACCCGAGATCGAGCCCATCCTCGCGGCGCTCCACGTCCAGCTCGACGCGGTGCACGCCCGCGAGCCCGCGGTGCGGGCGAGCCACGAGCCGGAGGAGCTCCGGCGCATGCGGGTCGCGGTGCGGCGCCTGCGCGCCTTCCTCCGGGTGAGCCGGCCGCTGTTCGGGCCCAAGGCGGTCGACGGGCTTCGGCGCGAGCTCGACTGGCTCGGGACCATCCTCGGGCGGGCGCGCGACCTCGACATGGTCATGGCCAGGGTCACGGCCGAGCTCGACGCGGTCGAGAGCGCCACGCGCCGGGCGGGCCGCGCGCTCCTTCGCCACCTCCAGACCGACCAGGGGCGGGCCTGGGAGCTCGTCCACGCCGCGCTCGACGGCCCGCGATACGCGCGGCTCATGCTCCGGCTCAAGACCCTCCTCGGGCGCGCGCCGCGTCGGCACGCGGAGCTCTCGCTGGTGGAGACCGCGGCCGGCGAGTGGAAGAAGGTGCGCCGGGCGGTGAAGCGCCTGCCCGGTCACCCGAGCACGGCCGACCTGCACCAGGTGCGCATCCGGCTCAAGCGGGCGCGCTACGCGGCGGAGCTGGCAGGTGGCGGCCGCCGGGTGGGCAAGTTCATCGAGCAGGCCAAGGCGGTTCAAGACATTCTTGGAGAACACCAGGACGCCGTGGTAATCGAAGAGTATCTTCACGACGTCATCGACACCCGCGAGGCCGCGCATGCGCTCGAGCACCAGCTCGTCGGACGGCAACGCAAGCGCCGGAAGAAGACGCGCGCCGCGTTCCTCCACGAGTGGCCCCGCCTCGAGCGCCGGGGCCGGAAGGCCTGGGCGAGCGCGGCCTAGCCCGCCCCCACGCCCGCGATGAACGTGCTCCTCATCCGCCACGCGCCCGCGGTGCGCACCGGCACCGCCGGTCTACGCGACCACGACCGTCCCCTGACCCGCCGGGGCCGCGAGCGCTTCCGCCAGGCCGCGCGCGGGTTGGCCCGCATCACGGAGCGCCCCGACGTCCTGCTCACGAGCCCGCTGGTGCGGGCGCGTGACACCGCCCTGATCGCGGCGGCCGCGTTCAAGCGGGTGACGCCCCGGGTCGAGCCCGCGCTGGGACAGGACGACGTGGACGTCTTGATCACCGCGCTGAAGAAGTTCCGGCCCGACGCCTCCGTCGCGCTGGTCGGGCACGAGCCGACCCTGTCCGGGCTGCTCGCGCACCTGCTCGGGATGCACTCGGGGGACGACCGCTTCGCGTTCAAGAAGGGCGGCGCCGCGCTCGTACACCTCCCGGACGGCCCCTCGATGCCCGGGCAGCTGCGGTGGTTCGTGAAGCCTCGGATCCTGAGGTCGGTCGGCTCGACGTAACCGTGCCACGGACGAAGGGCAAACGAGGCGACGGTAGCCCGACCTCGGACCTGGTCGCCATCGTCGACCTCGGATCGACCGCGGTGCGCTTCCTCCTCGCCCAGATCCGCCCGCGCTCGGGGTTCCGCGTCCTCGCCCAGGACCGCGTGCCCACCCGCCTGGGTGGCGGGGCGCCGGGAACCCTGCCCCGCCGGGCCATCGACCGGACGCTGCGGGCCGTGCACCGGTTCTTCGCCCGCCACTCGCCCCAGGGCCAGGGCCCCCGCATCGTCGCCATCGCCACCTCCGCGGTGCGGGACGCGCGCAACCGCGAGCGGCTCCTGGACCCGCTCCGGCGCAACGAGGGCATCGAGGTGCAGGTGCTGAGCGGGCGGGACGAGGCGCGCTTCGGGGTGGTGGCCGCGCTCGAGAGCCTGCCCTTCACCAAGGGCGTCGTGGTCGACCTCGGCGGCGCGAGCCTACAGCTCAGCCGGGTGCGCCGTCGCCGGGTGGTCTCGAGCGCGAGCCTGCCCCTCGGCGCGGTCCGGACCACGCGGCTCTACCTGCGCCGCGATCCGCCCACGCCCCGCGAGCTGCGCGCGCTCCGCACCGACATCCGCACCCTGCTCCAGGACGCGCTGCCGCCCGCCGACCGGGGCGAGATGCTCATCGGGCTGGGCGGCACCGTCCGCACGCTGGGCAGCATGCACCTCCGCGCCAACCCGGGCGAACGCAAGCACCGCCACGGGCTCGTGCTCAACCAGTCCGACGTCACCGCGATCCGCGAGCGCCTCGAGTCGCTCTCCTCCCGCGGCCGCCGCCGGATTCGCGGGCTCAAGGCCGAGCGTGCCGACATCATCCTCGCCGGCGCGATGGTCATCGAGGACGTGATGATCAGCGGCGGCTACCTGAGCCTGGTGATCTGCACGCGCGGGGTCCGCGACGGAGTCCTCCTGCACGAAGCCTCGCGGAGCAGAGCCGCCTTATCTCCGAGATAACACTGGCGTTGTGATCGGGCTCGCCCGCGCCCGCACCGGGACAATCAGCGGTGGGCGCGGGAAGTGTTCAGCGTCACGGCCGCGCGAATGAGGGCCTTCAACGCCTTCGCGTCGATCGTCTCGCCCTCGTGGAAGTCGATGGCACGCCTGGTGTTGCCATCGAGGCTCGCGTTGAAGAGGCCGGTTGGGTCCTCGAGCGCAGCCCCCTTGGAGAAGGTCATGTTCACGACGTTCTTGTAGGTCTCGCCGGTGCAGATCAATCCGTCGTGAGACCACACCGGAACCCCTCTCCACTTCCACTCCTCGACGACCTCGGGGTCGGCTTGCTTGATCAATGTGCGGAGCTGGGAGAGCATCTTGCCCCGCCAGTCGCCCAGCTCCTTGATCCTCCCGTCGATCAGCCGAGATGGAGACTCCCCCTTCCGAGATCCGCTCTTCCTCATGCTGTTTCTCCCACGGGCTGATTCTAGCCGAGCTATCTCGGATGGAGAAACACCAGTCCTGGCAGCCACTTGACCGCCCCACGCCCAGGCCGGCCATCCGGGGTGCGCCTAGGGTATTTTGCGGCCGTGCGGGAGGGGCGCCAACGGGGTAAACTGGGCCCCGCTGGTAGCCAAGTGGTAGGAAATGGCCCGATTCCCGGACCAATAGGTGGTTTCGTAACAATTCCGTAATTTGACGGCCCAGGTCGGGCCGAGGACACTGCTGGCCAATGCTTGCCCCCCCGCCCCGTGCCGACTAGCCCCATCGAGGTCGCCATGAGCCCGGTCCCGCCCGACGCGTTCGTCAACCGCGAGCTGTCGTGGCTCGAGTTCAACCGTCGGGTGCTGGAGGAGGCCCAGGACCCGAGCGTCCCGCTTCTCGAGCGGGTGAAGTTCCTGGCCATCTTCAGCTCGAACCTCGACGAGTTCTTCATGGTGCGGGTCGCAGAGCTGAAGCGCCGGATCCGGGCGGGCGATGCCACCACGGGCCCGGACGGCCTCTCGCCGACGAAGGTCCTGGCCGCGGTGGCGGACCAGGTCCACCGGCTGGTCGCCGCGCAGCACCGGTGCTTCCTGGAGGAGCTGGGGCCGATCCTCGCTTCGGAGGGCATCCGACTCGTCCGACCCAAGGAGGTCACCACCGAACAAGAGCGGTTCCTGGAGGACTACTTCCGGCGGACCCTGCTGCCGGTCCTGACTCCGCTCGCCATCGACCCGGGACATCCGTTCCCCCACCTGGCCAACCGCTCGCTCTGCCTGGTGGTCTCGGTCAAGCCGGTGGCGGCCAGTGTGCTGCCGCACGCCTCCCTGACCGTCGTGCGGACTCCTGGTCAGGTGGTGCCTCGCTTTGTGGCCCTGCCCGCGCCCCCGGGGCAGCACGCGTTCATGCTCCTCGAGGACGTGATCCGGATGCAGCTGCCCACGCTTTACACCGGCTACGAGATCGTCTCCTGTCACGCGATCCGGGTCACCCGTGACGCCGAGCTCCTGCTGCCCCGCAAGACCCCGGCCGACCTGCTGACCAGCGTGGAGGCGGGGGTGCGCGAGCGCCGGATGGGTGACGCGGTTCGCCTGCAGTACGACGCCGATCTTCCCGCCCCGCTGCTCGCGATGCTGGTCGACGAGCTCGAGCTGAGCCCGGACGACCTCTACGCGGGCACCGGCTTCACCGCCTTCTCCGATCTGTTCCAGCTCTACGCTGCGGTCGACCTGCCCCGCCTGAAAGACGCCGCGCTGCCGCCGCGGCCGGTGCCCGCCTTCGAGGGCGCGGCCGACATCTGGAGCGCGATCCGGGGCGGCGACGTGCTCGCCCACCACCCGTACCACTCGTTCGACGCGGTCACCCGCTTCGTGAGCGACGCCGCGAACGACCCGCGCGTGCTCGCGATCAAGATGACCCTCTATCGCGTGAGCCCCACCTCGCCGATCGCGCAGGCCCTCACCCGGGCGGCCGAGAACGGCAAGGAGGTGGCGGTCCTGGTCGAGCTGCAGGCCCGCTTCGACGAGGAGGCCAACATCCGGTGGGCGCGGGCGCTGGAAGAGGTCGGGGCCCACGTGGTCTACGGACTTCCCGGCTACAAGACCCACTGCAAGGCCTGCCTGGTGGTGCGCCAGGAGCCCGACGGCATCCGCCGCTACTGCCACCTGGCCACCGGCAACTACAACGTGCGCACCGGCGGCATCTACGGCGACTTCAGCCTCTTCACCTGCCGCGAGTCGATCGGCGAGGACGTCACCGAGCTGTTCAACATGCTGACTGGCTACACCCGGCCGCGGCGCTTCCGCCACCTGCTGATGGCCCCCCTCGGGATGCGCGATGCCTTCCAGCAGCGCATCCGCCGCGAGGCCGAGCACGCGCGACGCGGCGAGCCCGCGCGCATCGTGGCCAAGATGAACAGTCTGGTGGACCGCACCCTCATCGAGGAGCTCTACGCGGCGAGCCAGGCGGGGGTGCGGATCGACTTGATCGTGCGGGGCATCTGCTGCCTGCGCCCGGGCATCCCCGGCCTCTCCGACCGCATCCGGGTGATCTCGATCATCGACCGCTATCTCGAGCACGCGCGCGCCTTCTACTTCCACAACGGCGGCCATTCCGAGTACTGGCTCGCCTCCGCGGACTGGATGCCGCGCAACCTCGATCACCGGGTCGAGCTGGCCTTTCCGGTGCTGGATCCCCGGCTGCAGTCCCAGATCCGCGAGGTGCTCGAGGTCCAGCTCACCGACACCGCCAAGGCGCGCGAGGTCCAGATCGACGGCACCTCGCTGCGGGTCCGGGCCCCCGACGCGCTCCCGGTCCGCTCGCAGGAGCGCCTCTACGGGCTGGTCGCCGCGGAGACCCGCGGGGCCTGATCGGCGCGGCGCTCAGGCGAGCGCCAACACGTCCCGCCGCGCCTGATCGTGGGCGAGCGGATCGCCCGCCAGCAGGGCGATCGGCTCCCCGTGGTAGCCGTCCGGATCGAGCGGGAACAGCGGCGAGCCGTGCTCGTCGGTCAGGAGCCCGCCCGCCTCGATCACCACCGGCGCCGCGCCGGCGATGTCCCAGAGGGTCGCGCGCTGGTCGTGGACGAAGGCCAGCGCGCCCGCCGCGGCGTAGCAGAGGTGGAGCGCGGTCGAGCCCACACGCCTCAACCGGTAGCGCGAGAGCCAGCGCTGCACGAAGTCGGGCGGCCCGTCGCGGTACGGGGTCCGGGCGCAGAAGAGCGATCGCGACGAGAGCGGGGACGGGCCGAGCCGCAGCGGGCGCTCGTTCATCCACGCCCCGTGCCCGGCGAGCCCGCGGTAGAGCTGATCGGCGAGCGGGTCGTAGACCGCGCCACAGAACGGCCGCCCGTGGCGCAGAACGCCCACCGAGATCGAGAAGCCCGGCATGCCGCGCCCGAAGTTGTTGGTGCCGTCGATCGGGTCCACGACCCACACGTAGGTCGCCTCGAGCCGTCGCGGCGGCGAGGCCCCCTTCTCCTCCCCCAGCACCCCGTCGTCCGGGAAGGCGGCGGTGATCTCCCGGTCGAGATGCACCTGGATGGCGAGATCGGCGTCGGTCACCATCGAGTCGTCGCTCTTCCACGACACCTCGGCCCGCGTCCAGTGCTCGAGCGCGATCCGCCCGCCCTCGCGGGCGAGCCGGGCCGCGGCGGCGAGGCGGGATGGGCCGTCGTCGGAAGGCTCCCGCTGCATCATGCGACGCGCTCGCCCCCGACCCAGACCCCCCGCACCACCACCACGTCCCCCGCCACGCGCACCCGCACCAGATCCGCGCGCCGGCCCACCGCCAGCACCCCGCGGTCCTCGAGCCCCACGCGCCGCGCCGGGGTGGCCGACACGGTGGCGATGGCCCGCGGCAGCGACATCCCGTGGCGCAGGTGGAGGAGGAAGGCTCCGTGGAGCACGCTCGCGGGCACGTAGTCCGACGACAGCACGTCGAGCCATCCCCGCTCGGCCAGCAGGGCGGCCGGCACGTTGCCGGAGTGCGATTGCCCGCGCACCAGGTTCGGGGCGCCGGCCAGCACCGCGAGCCCGTACTCGTGGGCGGCCTGGGCCGCCTCGAGGGTGGTGGGGAACTCGGCGATGGCCGCGCCCGCCTGCATCGCCTCGTCCACGTGCGCGATGGTGGCGTCGTCGTGGCTCGCCACCGGCAGCCCGTGCTTGCGGCAGAGCGCGGTGATCGCGGCGCGGTGCTCCTCCGCGTAGCGCGCCCGCTCCTCCAGGCGCCGCTCGACCAGCGCGTCGAGCTGCGCGTCGGTGAGCCCGTAGCGCCCCTGGTTGTACTCGCGGTACTTCGCCACGTCCACGAACTGACGCTGGCCCGGCGCGTGGTCCATCAGCGACACGAGCCGCACCATCGGATCGTCCGCGAACGGGATGAAATCCTGCACCACCAGCGCGGTGCTCACCTCGCAGCGCATGTGGAGGTAGTGATCGGCCCGCAGGAGCCCGGCGACGCGCGCGGTCCGGATCGCCTCGACCAGCGGGCGGGGATCCCGTGGCCGCTGCCCGGTGTCGACCAGGTAGCCGATGGCCAGGCTGTCGAAGACGGTGGTGATGCCCGCTCCCATGAGCTGGCTGTCGTAGGCGAGCACCGCCGGCACCTCGGGCCAGTGCACACCCGGGCGCGGGATCGCGTGGCGCTCCAGCACGTCGGTGTGCAGCTCCACCACCCCGGGCACCAGGTAGTCGCCGTCGAGGTCGAGCGCCGAGCGGACCGGCTGACGCCCCGGCTCCACCGCGGCGATCAGGCCGTCCTCCACCGCCAGCGATCCGGAGAAGACGTCGTCCGGCGTCACGATCCGCGCGTTGGTGAAGAGCGTCATGCGGCCTCCGTTCCGGCCAGGGTGCGGACCCGGGTGGCCACCTGCGCGCGGACCTCGGCGTCGTGCACGATCCCGAGCACGGCCGCTCCGCGGGCACGCGCCTCCCGGATCAGCTCGACCACCGCGAGGCGGCACACCGCGTCCAGCGAGGCCGTGGGTTCGTCCAGCAGGAGAATGGGATAGTCGGCCACGAACACGCGGGCCACGTTCACCCGCTGCTGCTCGCCGCCGGAGAAGGTGACCGGCGAGAGCGCCCACAGCCGCTCGGGGACGCGCAGCCGCTCGAGCACCGCCCGGGCGCGGACCAGCGCGGGCCCGGCCTCCACGCCGCGGGCGCGCAGGGTGCCGGCCACCACCTGCTCGGCGGGCACCCGGGGAATCACGCGCAGGAACTGGCTCACGTAGCCGAGGCTGTGGCGGCGGACGTCGAGCACCACCTGCGGCGGCGCCCCGACCATGTCGACCACGCGCTCACGGTGCCGGACCAGGACCTGGCCCTCGCGGACGAGGTAATTGCCGTAGATCGATCGGAGCAGCGTGCTCTTCCCCGCCCCCGACGGGTCCGCCAGCACCACGCACTCGCCCGGGTGCACCGCCACGCTCACCCCGTCGAGCACCGGCAGCCGCACCCCGCCCTGCACGTGCAGCACGAAGGCCTTGGCGAGCCCCCGCACCTCGAGCGCGGGCCCGCTCACGGCTGGAGCACCGAGGAGACCAGGAGCTGCGCGTACGGGTGCTGCGGGTCGTCGAGCACCTGGTCGGTGAGCCCGGACTCGACCACCTCGCCCCCGCGCATCACGAGCAGGCGGTGGGCCAGCAGCCGGGCCACCGCGAGGTCGTGGGTGACGATCACCGCGGAGAGCCCGAGATCCTCCACCAGCCCGCGCAGGAGGTCGAGGAGCCGCGCCTGCACCGAGACGTCGAGGCCGCCGGTCGGCTCGTCCATCAGCACGAGCCGCGGCTCGGTCACCAGGTTGCGGGCGATCTGCAGGCGCTGCTGCATGCCGCCCGAGAAGGTCTCCGGCAGGTCGTCGATCCGATCCTCCCCGATCTCCACTCGCGCGAGCCAGTCGAGCGCGCGCCCGCGCACCCGGCCGTAGTGCCGCGCTCCCAGCGCCATGAGCCGCTCGCCCACGTTGGCCCCCGCGCTCACCCCCATGCGCAGGCCATCGCGGGCGTGCTGGTGCACCACGCCCCATTCCGTGCGGAGCAATCGCCGCCGGGCGGCCTCGTCGAGGCGCAGCACGTCGACCACTGTGCCGTCCGCCTTCGCGTAGGCCACCCGGCCGCCGTCGGCGGCGACCCGGCCCGAGAGGCAGTCGAGCACGGTGGTCTTGCCCGAGCCCGACTCGCCCACCACGCCCAGCACCTCGCCCGGCCAGAGGTCGAAGCCGATGTCGCGGCAGCCGAGCTGCGCGCCGTAGCGCTTGCCGAGGCCTCGGACGCTCAGGAGCGGGGGCTCGTCCACCATGGCGCTCATGCGCCGGGCCCGGGCTCGCCGGCGGGACGGCGGCGGGCGCAGTAGTCGGTGTCCGAGCAGATGAAGAGGCGGCCGCCCTTGTCGTCCACGATCAGCTCGTCGAGGAACGCACCCTGCGCCCCGCACAGGTCGCAGGCCCGATCCCAGTGCTCGA
>DASZJM010000425.1:0-2341 GCA_035948165.1 Candidatus Methylomirabilota bacterium | reverse complement strand
CCAGACCCTGGGCCCGTCGCTGCCCAACGTCATCCTCGCGCTCTCGGTCACCTACTGGCCCTGGTTCGCCCGCGTGGTCTACGCGGAGACGCGGGCGCTCCAGAAGGAGGTGTTCGTCGAGAGCACCACCGCCCTCGGCGCCTCGCCCTGGCGGCTCACCGTGCTCCACGTGCTGCCCAACATCGCCTCGCCGATCATCGTGCGCGCCTCCATCGGCATGGGGTTCACCATCCTGACCGCGGCGGCGCTCGGCTTCCTCGGGCTCGGCCCCCCGCCCCCCACCCCGGAGTGGGGCCGGACCATTGCGGAATCCCGCGAATTCCTGCCGGATGCATGGTGGTACGCGGCGGCGCCGGGCCTGGCGATCTTCCTCACCGTGATGGGCTTCAACCTGCTCGGCGATGGCCTGCGCGACGTGCTCGACCCGCGGCTGCGCCGCCGCGCGGCGACCCCCGATGGCTGAGCTGCTCGCGGTCCGCGGGCTGCGCGTCGACTTCGCCACCGACCGCGGGCCGGCCCAGGTGCTCGACGGGATCAACCTCGACATCGCGGCCGGCGAGGTGGTGGGGCTCGTGGGCGAGAGCGGCTGCGGCAAGACCACGCTCGCCCGCGCGATCCTGGGCGTCCTGCCCGAGGGAGCCGCGCGGATCCGCGGCGGGGAGGTGCGCTTCCGGGGGACCGACCTCCTGAAGCAGGATCCCGCGGTGGTCAACGATCGCGTGCGCGGCCGGGCGATCACCTTCATCCCCCAGGACCCGTTCTCCTCGTTCAGCCCGCTGTTCCCGGTCGGCACCCAGATCATGGACCTGATGAAGTGGAAGTCCCCCCGCGCGCGGGACGCGGAACGTCCGTCGTCCATCTTCCGGCGCTATCCACGGGAGCGCCAGCGCGCCGACCGCGAGGCGGTGCTCGAGATCCTCCGCGCGGTGCAGATTCCGGAGCCGGCGCGCGCGCTGCGCCGGCTGCCCCACGAGTTCTCGGGCGGCCAGCGCCAGCGCCTCATGATCGCGATGGCGCTCCTGCCCCAGCCCGATCTGGTCATCGCGGACGAGCCGACCACCGCGCTCGACGTGACGATCCAGGCCCAGATCCTCCGGCTGCTGCGCGCGCTGGTGAAGGAGCGCGGGGTCTCCGTACTCTTCACCACCCACGATCTCGGCACCGCGCACGAGCTCTGTGACCGCGTGGTGGTCATGTACGCCGGCCAGGAGATGGAGGCCGCGCCGACCGACGCCTTCTTCGGACGCCCCGCGCACCCATACACCCGCTGCCTGCTGGCCAGCGTGCCGGGGCCCGACGGCGTGATCCGCGACATCCCGGGCGAGGTGCCGAGCCTGGTGACCCCGCCCGCGGGGTGCCGGTTCCACCCGCGCTGCGACCACGCGACCGCGGAGTGCGGCGTGGAGCGCCCGGCCCCGCGGATGCTCGCGGAGGGCCACGGCGTCCGCTGCCACCACCCGGTCGACGCCCCCGCCGGAGCCGGCGCGTGAGCGCGCCGGCCGCGCCGCTGCTGGAGCTGGTCGACCTCGCGCGCCACTTCCCGGTGCGCAGCGCGTTCGGCCGCCGCGTCGGCTGGCTGCGCGCCGTCGACGGCGTCTCGCTCGCGGTGCGCCCGGGCGAGACCCTCGGCCTCGTCGGCGAGAGCGGCTGCGGCAAGTCGACGCTCGGCAAGACGGTGATGGGCATCTACACGCCGACCGCGGGCGAGATCCGCTTCGCCGGCCACGAGATCGGGCGACTGCCCCGCCGCGCGCGCCGCGCGGTGGCCAAGGACCTCCAGTACGTCTACCAGGACCCGGGCGCCTCGCTCGATCCGCGCTGGAAGATCGGGCCCTCGCTGCACGAGCCGCTCCGGATCCACACCGCGCTGACCCGCGCCGAGCGGGACCGCGAGGTGCGCGCGATCCTGGCCGCGGTCGGCCTCCCGGACGCCCACCTCGAGCTCTACCCGCACGAGCTCTCCGGCGGCCAGCAGCGCCGCGTGGGGCTCGCCCGCATCCTCACCCTGCGGCCGCGCCTGGTGATCCTGGACGAGCCGACCTCCGGGCTCGACGTCTCGGTCCAGGCGAGCGTGCTGAAGCTGTTTCGCAGCCTGCAGGAGACGTTCGCCCTCACCTACGTGTTCATCTCGCACGACCTCTCGGTGGTCCGCGCCATGTGCGCGGGCATCGCGGTGATGTACCTCGGCAAGATCGTCGAGTGCGGCCCGACCGCCCGCGTGTTCGAGGCGCCGCGCCATCCCTACACGCAGTCGCTGCTGGCCGCGGTGCCGCGCATCGGCGGCCCCCGGCTCACCGGGGACTTCGCGCTGGAGGGCGAGCCCCCGAACCCGCGCGACGTC
>DASZJM010000424.1:0-15669 GCA_035948165.1 Candidatus Methylomirabilota bacterium | reverse complement strand
TTCCCGCCGGAGCATCGGCGTGAAGCCTCGCCCTCGACCGTTCCGCGGCATCGGCTCCGCCCGCAAGACGCGCCGCACCCTCGAGCGCGGCGGCACCGGGCCCGCCGCCGAGCTCAACCAGACCCTCGGCAACTGGCCCCGCGTGAAGATCACCCCGATGTTCGGGCGCTGGGGCTACTTCGTCGGGCCCCGTCTCTTCGCCTGCTTCCCCCTGCGGGCCAAGGAGACCGACCTGTGGATCCGCCTCGGGCCCGAAGACCAGCGGCGCGCCCTCGCGGCGGGCTGCTCGCCGCACCGGCGCATGAGCGCGAGCGGCTGGGTGGAGTGCCGGGTGGAGAGCATCCGCGACGTGGGGCGCGCGGTGCGGTGGCTGCGCCGCGCCTACGAGGCGGCTCACGGCGCGGTCGAGCGAGGGGAGCGGGAGGAGCGCGACGAGCGCTGATCCCGCTCAGGCGGGCGGCGTGGCCTCGCGCTCCCCGGCCGCGGCGGCGGCCTGGATGGCGTCGATGGGCACCAGCGGCACCAGTACCCACGCGGCTGCGGTGAAGACGGTCGAGATCAGCACCAGCGGCGTGTAGCCCAGCCAGTCGTAGAGGTTCGCCCCCGTCCACTCCGAGCTGCGCGTGCCGAGGTTGTAGATCGACATCAGCAGGGCGAAGAAGGTGGCCTCCGCGCGCGCCGGGCAGGCCTTCGCGGCCAGGTCCAGGAACGCGAGCTGGGTGGTCATGCCGACCGCGCCGAAGAGGACCGTGATGACGGTCGCGGAGACCGCGTCGCGGTAGGCGAGGTAGGCGACGGAGCCGACGGTGCCGGCTCCGATCGACCACACGATGAGCCGCTTGAGCGGGAAGCGCCGGGCGAGCTTCGCGTAGGCCCACGCCCCCGCGATGCTGGCCGCCGCGCCGATGGAGCCCAGCGCCCCGATCCAGGTCTGCGAGAAGTGGAGCGTGTCGGTCTGGTAGTAGAAGAAGGCGGGGCCGAAGGAGGGGCTGAAGGCCCAGAAGAAGATGAAGCCGGCCACCAGCCACAGATCGCGCCGGCCCATCGCCCGCCGCACCGCGCTCCACGTCTCGCCGAACCCCTCGAGGTTCGGGCGCGCGGGCGGCTCCTGCACCACCAGCCACGCCATCAGGAGCGAGATCAGGGGGAAGCACGCCACCAGCGCGAAGGCGGCCCCGAAGGCCCGGTGCTCCGCGAGATAGCCGCCCGCGACGCCGACCAGGATCGACGAGGCGCTCAGCGCGGCCCACTGCACCGACTGAAAGGTGCCGGTGAGGCCGAGCGGCTTGCCGTTCTCGACCATGAGCGCATCGGTGAGCACGTCGGTGAAGCCCACCCCGAGCCAGAGCAGGGTGATCATGGTGGCGAGCGCCCAGTAGGGCGCGCCCGACATCAGGCTCACCGCGACCGCGGAGCACGCGGCCAGCGCCGACATGATCAGGAAGTAGCTGCGCCGCCGGGTCCCCGCGAGAGGGACGAAGTCGGAGAGCAGGCCATAGGCCGGCTTGATGAACCACGGAGTGGTGATGATCCACGAGAAGGTGGCGAGCTGGCCCGCGGTGAGCCCGCGCTCCTTGAATACGATCGACACGACCTGGTCGGGCAGGTACACCATGCCCTGGGCGAAGTAGACGATCGCGAAGAGCAGCGAGAGGCGCCGGGCCTCGGGGGAGGAGAAGGGGCCGACCCGTCCGTCGCCGCCGAGCATGGCCGATCATAGCGCGGCCGCCCGCGCGGGGCGGCACGATCCGGCGTCCGGAGGAGGTGTGCTAATCTAGGCACCCATGCCAGCGACGGTGCCGTCCGTCTGCCCGCACGATTGCCCGTCGCAGTGCGCGCTCCAGGTGACCGTCGAGTCGGGCCGCATCACCGACGTGGTCGGCGACCCGGCCCACCCGTTCACCCGGGGCGTGATCTGCGGCAAGGTGCACGACTACGCAGAGCGGGTCTACGGCGACACGCGGGTGCGGACGCCGCTCCGGCGCGTGGGGGCCAAGGGCGAGGGGCGGTTCGAGCCCGTGGGCTGGGACGAGGCGCTCGACGAGATCGCTCACCGCTGGCGCCGGATCATCGCCCAGTGGGGGCCGGAGGCGCTCCTACCCTTCTCCTACGGCGGCACCCTCGGCATCGTGCAGGTCTCGGCCGGCCATCCGCTCTTCCACGCTCTCGGCGCCTCGCGGCTCGAGCGGACGATCTGCATCGCCACCGCCTACGCGGGCTGGCGCGCCACCCTGGGGGTGGTGACCGGCAGCGACGCGCTCCAGATGGCGGAGTCCGACCTCGTGGTGCTGTGGGGCATCAACGCCTCGCACACCCACATCAACGCGATGACGCTGGTGAAGCGGGCGCGGCGCCGCGGGGCCTTCGTGGTCTGCATCGATCCCTATCGCACCGACACCGCGCGCCGGGCCGACCGGCACCTGATGCCGCGCCCGGGCACCGACGGCGCGCTCGCGCTGGGCATGATGCACGTGCTGATCGGCGAGGGACGGGTGGACGAGGCGTACATCCAGCGCGCGACCTTCGGGTTCACCGCGCTCGCCCACCACGTCACGCAGTACGACCCCGAGCGCGTCGCCCGCATCACCGGCGTGCCCGCCGCCGACATCGTCGACCTCGCCCGCCGCTACGGCGCGAGCCCCGCCACGTTCATCCGGGTGGGCATCGGGCTCTCCCGCCACGACAACGGCGGCATGACCTGCCGGACCATCGCGTGCCTGCCCGCGCTGACCGGGGCCTACGCGCACCCGAACGGCGGCGCGCTCCTCTCCTCCGGCGGCGCCTTCGGCCTTCGCTCCGCGGTGGTGGAGCGGCCCGACCTGATGCCCGATCCGCCGCCACGCTCGATCAACATGATCCGGCTCGGGCGCGCGCTGACCGACCCGGACCTGCGGCCGCCGGTGAAGGCGCTCTACGTCTACAACGCCAACCCGGCCACCGTCGTGCCCAACCAGGAGCTGGTGCTGGAGGGGCTCCGCCGCGAGGACCTCTTCACGGTCGTGCACGAGCAGCACCTGACCGACACCACCGACTACGCCGACCTGGTGCTGCCCGCGACCACCTCGATGGAGCACACCGACTGCTACAAGTCCTACGGGCACCTCTATCTCCAGCTCGCCCGCCCGGTGATCCCGCCGGAAGGGGAGGCGCGCTCGAACTGGCGGGTCATGCAGGAACTCGCGCGCGCGATGGGCCTGCACGACCCGCACTTCGCCAAGAGCGAGGACGACCTCATGCGGGAGGTCCTGGCCTCGGGCGACGCCTCGGTGGCCGGCATCACCCTCGAGCGCCTCGAGGACGAGCACTCGGTGCGCCTGCAGGTGGGGCGGCCGTACCTGCCCTTCGCGGATGGGGCGCCCACCCCGTCCGGCAAGGTCGAGTTCCTCTCCGAGACGATGGCGCGCGAGGGGCTGCCCGCGCTGCCCACCTACGTGCCGCTGGTGGAGGGGCCGGAGCACACCGCGCTGCTGGAGCGCTACCCGCTCCAGTGCATCGTGCCGCCCAACCGGTTCTTCCTGAACTCCTCGTTCAGCCAGTCCGAGCGGATGCGGCGGCGGCAGCGCGGCCCCGCGGTGCTCCTGCATCCGGCCGACGCGGCCCCCCGCGCCATCCGCGGCGGCGATGCGGTCGTGGTGCGCAGCGCGCGCGGGCAGGCCCGCTTCACCGCCGAGGTGACCGAGGACACCCGGCCCGGCGTGGCGGTGGTCGAGGGGATCTGGTGGAGCAAGCACCAGGCGGGCGGACGCGGGGTCAACGCGCTCACCGACGACCGCGTCACCGACATGGGCGGCGGGCCCGCGCTGCACTCGAACCTGGTGCAGGTCGAGCGGCTGGGCGGAGAGCCTTGAGCCCGGAGACCCGTGCCTTCGCGGCCGAGATCGACGCGGCGGTCGATCGGCTCGACGCGGCCGCGGTCGCGCGCGAGTACTGGGTCCAGGACGAGTTCGTGGTGATCCCGCGGCTCCTGCCCGCCGCCGCGCTGGCGCCGCTCCAGGACGACGTGCGGTGCCTCGAGCCCGACCTCAACCGCAGCTACATCCCGCGCCACAAGAAGGGCGGCAGCGTGAGCCACTTCGTGATCGCGGACGAGGGCCCGGCCCTGCTCGCGTTCTACCACTCGGAGCGCTTCCGCCGCTTCCTCTCCGGCCTGGTGCGGGCGCCGCTCCAGCTCTGCCCCGACGAGGACCCGCACGCCTGCGCGCTCTACTTCTACACCGAGCCGGGCGATCACATGGGGTACCACTACGACACCTCGTACTACAAGGGCGCGCGCTACACCGTGCTCTTCGGCCTGGTCCAGGAGTCGTCGAGCCGGCTGCTCTGCCGGCTGCACACGCGCCAGGCGGGGCGGGAGCCGGTCGACCTGGCGGTGGCGACCGAGCCCGGCACGATGGTGATCTTCAACGGCGACAAGGTGTACCACGGGGTCAGCCCGTCCCGCGAGGGCGACCGGCGCGTGGTGTTCACCATGGAATACGTGACGAGCCGCGAGATGGGGCGCGCCCAGCGGCTCTTCTCCAACCTGAAGGACGCCTTCGCCTACTTCGGCGTCGGGGCGCTCTGGCGGGGCCGCGGGCGCGGCGCCCGTGCGGGCGGCTGACGCCGGTCCCACTCCAACCGAACGGAGCCACGCCAATGCCGGCCAGTCCCGGAGCCTCCGCGAGCCAGCGGGTGCAGTTCGCGCCCGTGGAGGGCGCCGCCGCCCTCTTCACCCCCGAGTTCCAGGCCTACCTGCTGCGGCTGCACGACGACCTCGGGGCGCGCGTGCTCGCCCTTCGGGCCAAGCGCGACGAGCGGCTCGTCCAGGCCCTCCAGCACGGGCGCCTGCCCGCGGCGCCGGCCGCGAGCGCGGCCGCCGGCGGAGAGTGGAAGGTGCCGCCGGTGCCGAAGGACCTCGCCACGCCGGGCATCGAGATCTCGGGGCCGTGCTCGATCACGAGCATGTTCATCAACGCGCTCAACCCGGGGCCGGAGGGCGAGCGGGCCGAGGGTGACCTCGACGACGACGAAGACTCGGCCGGCCATCGCCTGATCGACACGGTGCGGGCCTGTCACAATCGCCTCGCCGCGGTGAACCACGAGCTGCACTTCGAGGACCGGGAGCGCCAGCGCGAGTACCGCATCGCCCCCGGTGAGCTGCCGTTCTTCATGCACCGGGAGCGCGGCCTGCACCTCGACGAGCCGGACGTCACGGTGGACGGCAAGCCGGTCTCCGCCGCGATCCTCGGCACCGCGCTCACCCTCTTCTACCCGGGCCGGGCGCAGGCCGGGCGCGGCCAGGGGATCTACTTCTACCTGCCCAAGGTGGACGGTGCCGAGGAATGCGCGTGGTACCGCGACCTCTTCGACCGGAGCCGCACCCACCTGCCGTTCCTGAGGGACGCGACCATCCGGGCCATCCCGCTCGTGGAAGCGCTGCCCGCGGTGTACGAGATGGAGGAGATGCTCCACGCCCTAGGGCCCTACGCGGCGGGGCTGAACGCGGCGCGCTGGGACCTGAAGGCGAGCATCTTCGAGTTCGTCATGGCCGATCCCAAGTCGGTGTGGCCGGATCGCTTCGGGGTGGACATCAAGACCACTCCGTTCCTGTCGAACATCTTCCGCCGGCTAGTGGCGGTGTGCCTGAAGCGCGGCGCGGTCCCGATCGGGGGCATGGCCACCGCACTGCCCAACCCGGACCCCGAGGTGAACCGGGTGGCCGCGGAATCGATCCGCGCCGACAAGGTGTGGGAGGCCGAGCAGGGCTTCATCCGCGCCTGGGTGGCCCACATCTTCCACATGAAGGCGGCCGCCGAGCCCTTCAAGCGCGTGCACGGCGGCGGTAGCTGGAAGCCCCGGCCCGAGATGACGAAGCCGGAGAGCTACCCGGTGCGCATCGAGGTGCCGGCGGGACCGATCACGGTGGAGGGCACGCGGCGCAACGCGCGCATGCTGATCGAGTACGTGGAGGGATGGCTCCAGGGCCGCGGGGCCAAAGGCATCGACAGCCTGGCCGGCAAGCCCGGCGTGCATCCGGCCCTGATGGAGGACCTCGCCACCGGCCGCATGTCGGTGGCCCAGATCGCTCAGCGCATTCGGCACAAAGTGAAGACGACCCAGGGCCCGGAGGCGGTCCACGACGCGGCGCTGGTCAAGCGCCTGCTGCAGGAAGAGGTGGAGGACATCCTGCGCCTGATGAAGACGCGCGACGCGGAGACCGAGGCCCGCTATCGCAAGGCGGTGAAGATCGCGCTGCAGTGGATCCGCAACTACACCCAGCTCGACTACCGGAGCCTCGGTTCCTACACCCGGGCCGACCTCGAGAGGATCGCGGCGGCCCCCGACCCCTTATAAAGGTTGTCCCCACCCTATCCCCCTCTCCCCTCAGGGGAGAGGGCAGGGTGAGGGGTGGTGAAGGCGAGGAGTGGGTTACGCCGCCGAGGACTTCTCCACCGCCACCACCGCGGTCTCGGCTCCCTTCCGCAGCAGCTGCAGCAGCACCGGCAGCACCACCAGCGCGGCCACCAGCCCGCAGAACGACCCGAGGGTCAGCAGCAGCCCGAGGCTGAAGATGCCCTGGTGGGAGGCGATCATCAGGCTGCCGAAGCCCACCATGGTGGTGATGCCGTTCAGCATCACGCCCATCACCGCGCTGCGGGCGATCAGCGGGCCGCCCGGGTGAGAGCGCACCTCGAGATGGCTCACGATGACGTTGAGCCCGAACTCGGCCGCGGTCCCGATGATGAGGGGCAGCCCCCAGATGTTGGCGAGGTTGAACTTGATCCCGAACACCTGCATCAGCCCGATCGTCCACAGGAGCGCCAGCACCATCGGCACCAGGGCGAGCATGCTCTCGCGCGGGCGCCGGATCATGAAGACGCTGAGCCCGCCCACCAGCACGAACGCGTAGAGGGTGCCGGTGAGGTAGGCGCGCTCCATGAGCACGGTGGCCTCGTAGGTGATGATCGGCGGCCCGGTGACGTCCGGATCCACCGTGCGCATCTCCTGCACGAACTGGGCCGCGCCCGCCTTCTCCCAGATGTCGACCTTCGGATGGATCTGGATGAGGAAGAGCCCGCTCTCCCCGATGAACTTGCGGCGCAGCTCGTCCGGCACGTCCTTGATGGTGATCCCGACCGGGCTCAGGTTGCGCTGCAGCCCGTAGAACTTGCTCACGAAGTCGCGGTAGAGCTGGGCCTGCAGGTAGTTGAGCGCGGCCTCGGAGGAGTCGCGATGGCCGCGGTCGAGCAGACGGATCACCTCGATGGTCTTCTCCCGGACCACCCGCACCTCGGCGGGGAGCTTGGAGCCGGCCTCCGCGGCCACCACGTCGAAACGCCGCTTGATGTCGGCGAGCGCCTTCTTGAGGCGGTCGAGGTCCACCGGGCTCGAGCGCCCGACCCGGATCGGGGCGACCAGCGGGCCGAAGCTCTTGATGATCGCGATCTTCTCGGCCTGGTCGTCGGGGATGACCCGCAGGACCGAATCCACGTCGGAGACCGAGGGGAGCTTCTCGAAGGCGGCCTGTTTTTGGCGCAGCTCCTTGAGCGACGAGGCGGAGGAGAGCCCGTTGAATCCGGAGCGGCCGGTGCCGGCCAGGATGCGCCGCTCCCACGCCACCGACTCGGTGCCCTTGGCCTGGAGGTTGAGCACGTTGTAGTCGAAGCCCACCCGCGGGATGGCCCAGATCGCGAGCGCGGTGGCGAGGCCGGCCCCGATCAGCACGGTGTGGGGGAAGGTGACGAGCCGGTCGAGCAGCGGCACCCGGATGCGCTCGAGCTGGTGGGCGCGCGGGCGGCGCTGTCTGGGCCGCTCCGCGTGATGGCGGTCCACGAACATGAGAACCGCGGGGAACAAGGTCATCATGCCGACCCAGGCGATCAGGATGGCCAGGCCCGCGATCAGCCCCAGCTCCTGGATGCCGCGGAAGTCGGTGAGCATGAGGACGAAGAACGTCCCGGCCGCGGTCAGGGCCCCGATCAGCATGCCGGGCCCGGTGCGCGCCGCGGTCAGCTCGAGAGCCTCGCGCAGGTTGCGGCCGAGGAAGATCTCCTCCTCGTAGCGGAAGAGGTAGTAGATCCCGTAGTCGATGCCGATGCCGACCACGATCGAGATGAACATCACCGAGAAGAGGGTGAGGTGCCCGACCACCAGGGTGACCACGCCCATGGACCAGGCCAGGGTCACCGCGAGCACGCCCAGCATGAGCACCGGCTTGCCCACCCGCATGAAGGCCAGGGTCATGACCACCAGGGTGAGCGCGAAGGCGAGCACGTCGGAGATGCCGCTGTCGTGGAAGGCCGAGGTCATCTCGTCGTTGGAGAGGGCGGGGGCGCCGGTCACCCCGGCCTGGACGTTCGGGAAGGCGGGCCGCAGCCGGGCGATGGCCCCGCGGATGGTCTCGATCGCGGCCTGGTCCCCGGTGAAGCTGCCCTTCTCGCTGGACGGGGTCTCGACCAGGATGAAGAGCAGGCTCTTGTCGTCGGAGAGGAAGTAGCCCGCGTCGGCGGGCGGATCCTCGCCGAAGGAGAAGAGCGTGCCCCACGGCGACCGGTAGGGGCCGGGCTTCTCGAGCCGGCTCGCCATCTGATCGAGCAGCACGCGCAGGAAGCGGGTGTCGACCGGGAGGTCCTTATCTTGGAGTCCGATGTCGAAGAGGTTCGACACGAAGGCGGCCGCCATCTGGGTGTTGACGCCCTCGAGCAGCCGGGCCAGGCTCGGGTCGCCCGCGAAGCTCTCCATGAACTCCTGGTGATCGAAGATCTTGTCGCGGATCTCGCGCAGCTCGGGGGTCGGGAGGTAGAGGAGCTGGCGGCCCTCGAACCGCTTGGGGTCGATCCGGTAGGCGATGCGGTGGAAGTTGACCGGCCCGCTCTCGAGCTCGTCGGTGAGGCGGGCCGCGTAGGCGCGGGCCCCCTCGAAGGAGCCGGCCTCCACCACCACCACGATGTCCTCGAGCTCGCCGAACTCCTTGGCGTACTCCGCGTAGCGCACCACGAAGCCCGCGTTCTGGGGCAAGAGCGAGCGGGTGGAGGGCTTGAAGGTGAGTGCATGCATGGTGTAGAGGACCGCGACAACGGCGAGGAGCAGGGAGACGCCGACGGTGACGGCGGGCCGGCGGCAGGAAAGCCGGACCAGCCGGCGCAACAGACGGCCGGTGCGGGAGATCGCGACCATAGAGCGGTGGGGCGGCGGGGGTGCCGAGGCTGGACTAGTCCGCGCCGCCGATGAACGTTTCCAGGCGAGTCCGAGCCACCTCGTCGGACCACTGCTCGGGCGGGGACTTCATCAGATAGGCCGACGGGGCGAGGAGCGCGCCCTTGATGCCGCGATCCATCGCGATCTTGCAGGAGCGGATCGCGTCGATCACCACCCCGGCCGAGTTGGGCGAGTCCCACACCTCGAGCTTGAGCTCCACGTTGATGGGCTGGTCGCCGAAGCTGCGGCCCTCGAGGCGGATGTGCGCCCACTTGCGGTCCTGCAGCCACGGCACGTAGTCGCTGGGGCCGATGTGGATGTTGTCGTCGGCCATGTCGTGGGCGAGCTGGGAGCGCACCGCGTCGGTCTTGGAGATCTTCTTGGAGGCGAGCCGCTGCCGCTCCAGCATGTTGTAGAAGTCGGTGTTGCCGCCCACGTTCAGCTGGCTCGTGCGCTCGAGTCGCACCCCGCGGTCCATGAAGAGCTTCGTGAGGACGCGATGGATGATGGTGGCCCCCACCTGCGACTTCACGTCGTCGCCCACGATCGGCAACCCCCGGTCCTCGAAGCGCCGGCGCCAGTAGCTCTCGCGGGCGATGAACACCGGGATGGAGTTGACGAAGCCGCAGCCCGCGTCGAGCACCTGCTCCACGTACCACTTGGTGGCCATCTCGCTGCCCACCGGCAGGAAGTTCACCACCACGTCGGTGCGGGTCTCCTTCAGGATCTGGGTGATGTCGGCGGTGGTGCCGGGGGCCTTGGTGATGATCTGGGAGAGGTAGTGGCCGAGGCCGTCGTGGGTCATACCCCGCTGCACCGGGACGCCGAGGTTCGGGACCTCGCCGAAGCGCACCGTGTTGTTCGGCTCGGACCAGATGGCCTCCGAGAGATCGAGCCCGACCTTGCGGGCGTCGATGTCGAAGGCGGCCGAGAACTCGATGTCGCCCACGTGGTAGCCGCCCAGGCGCGGGCGCATCAGGCCCGGGACGAAGCCGTCGTCGGCCACGCCCTTGTAGTAGTGGACTCCCTGGACGAGAGCGGACGCGCAGTTACCGACCCCGACGATCGCGACGCGAACAGGTGCCACGGACGCCTCCTGGACAGTCGCCGTGGGCGGCGACGCAAAGGTTTTCACGAAGTCTAGCACACGGCCACCGGGCCTGCCTCAAGCTACGCCGCCGGCTCGTCGGTCCGGGGCACTCCGTGGGCACGATGGGGGACCCCGAGGGCCAGGAAGCCGAGGCCGGCCCAGACCATCTCGCGGAGCCGGCGCACCAGCACGAACGAGAGCCCGGCGGTCGCGGTCAGGCCGAAGGCCTCGAAGAAGGCCACGTAGCCGCCCTCGAGGGCCCCGAGCGAGGCGGGCACCATGAAGCTCGCGAACTTCACCCCGCCCGCGAAGGACTCGATGATGAGCGCGGTCCCGAGCGAGGCCGGCGTCCCCAGCCAGTGGAGGACGAGGTAGATCTCGAGCGCGCCGGTGGCCCAGGCGACCGAGTGGACCAGCGCGGAGGCGAGCAGGCGGCGCCGCCCGTGACGATAGAGCCCGGCGAGGGCCCGGTCGAGGTCGCCCAGCCCCTGCAGGTAGCGCTCCCCGCCGAGTCCGACCCGTGCCCCGAACCGCCCGCCGAGCCGGCCCAGCAGCCGCCCGCCGCCACCGAGCCCCCCGCTGGCCTGCACGAGCGCGAAGCCGCCGATGGCCAGGATCTCGACGGCCAGCAGGCCGGTCATGATCGGCACCAGGCGGCTCGTGGACGGCAGCGCGCCGCGGGCGGCCAGGAGGCCCGCGGCGAGGAAGATGATCTGGCCGACCACGATCGTGGTCTTGTCCGCGATGACCGACACGAGGCCGTCGAGGAGCGGGACCGGCGGCCGCAGGAGGAAGGCCTTGAGCGGCTCACCGCCCACCGCCATCGTCGGGGTGGCGAGGTTCACCGCCTCTCCGGCCAGCCGCGCGCGGAAGACTAGGGACAGGGGCACCGGGCCCGGCAGGAGCAGTCGCCACGCGATCGTGTCGACGAGGGCGGCCAACGCGTAGGGGAATGTCAGCACGATCGGCAGTCGCCATCCGAGGGTGACGAACGACGACCAGATGGCGGTGGGCCCGATCTGCGCGACCAGGTAGCCGACCACCGCCAGGCCGGTCAGCACCAGGAGCGGCCGGAACCAGCGCGACACTACGCAGTACGCCTCCGTCCCAGCCGCCGGATGCGCGCCAGGCAGCCCACCCAGTACGCCTGCGAGCCCACCGCCACCACCACCGCAGCCACTCCGACCGCGCCGTGGGTCAGGAGGCGAAGCGTGGCCGCGCCGAGCAGCAGCAGATAGAAGAGGTCGCGGTTGGCGATGTTCCGGAGCACGCCCCCGACAGTGGGACCGATCTCGATCTCGTGCGGCAGGTAGCGCGCGAACAGGGCGCTCAGGGTGACGCCGGCGGCGCCGACCAGGCCCGCGGTCACCATCACCGGACCGCCCGCGGTCACCCCGATGCCGAGCACGAGCCCGGCATGGATGATCGTGTCGATCGTCCAGTCGAGGCTCGCGCCGAAGCGCGACTCCTGGAAGGTGAGGCGCGCCAGCTCGCCGTCGGCGTGGTCGACGATGCAGGCGAGCGCGTAGAGCACGACGCCGACGAACGCGCTCGTCGGAGTGGAGTGCCAGAAGCACCAGATCGCTCCGAGGCCGATGGTCAGGCTCGCCAGGCTCACGTGGTTCGGGGTGAGGTCGGTGCGGACGAGGAGGCGGGTGATCCACCGCGAGCCCCGGCGGTGCAGATACCGGTCCATGGCGGAGTCGGCCGGGATCGAGAGGGTGGCGTCGAGGGCGGTCTCGGCGCGTCGGAGATCCGTCGCGTCGCGCACGTCGACGTAGGGGCCCGCCGCCGCGCGGGGTACCGCACCCGTCTCGCGTAGCCAGTGGCTCAGCGCGAGGCCAATCGGTCGCCCCGCGGCCGCGTCCTTCCAGACTGTGGACCAGAGCGCGGTGGGCTCGGCCGACGCGGCGGGCGGGCCGGTGGGCAGCAGCGCCACCGGCGCGAACCCGTCGGCCGATTCCGCCAGCACCACCGGTCGCCCGGCCGGCACCGCGAGCAGGTCCTCGAGCACGGTCGCGTGGATCAGCGCGGACGCGGGGAGGAGGAGCCAGCGCGCGGCCGCGCCGTCGGCGGGCCCGGGCTGGCCCGCGTCGAGCCACTCCAGCGCGCTCGCGAGCTCCGGCATGCGATGGAGCGCGCGGTCCACCGCCGGGTCGCGCAGGAGCGAGGGCACCGCGATGCGGGACGCGCCCGCGCGGAGCGCCGCCACCATGACGCGGACCGCGAGGGTGCGCCCCGCGACCGGCGTCGCGGCTAGCCGGTCGGCGGCGGCGTCGGGGAGGTACAGGAGCGCGCGAACCACATCAGGGCCCGAGGCGCGCGATCTTGGGAAGGACCTGCGTCTCGGCCCGACGCAGGTCCTCGGCGAAGTCCACTTCCGTCCACGGCAGGCCGGTCACGTCCACCCAGCCCACCGGGACGCGGGCGAGCAGACGGTGGAGCGCATCCTCGTACTCGTTGGCGCCGCCGGTCTCCCGGATCGACTCCTCCATCAGGCGGAGGTACTCGGGGGCGTGGGCCGCGCTGCACTTGAAGAAGCCGACGCCCTCGCCGACGACGTCCCACGACTGCGGCACGAACTTCTTGCCGAGGGCGATCACCCGGTCGCCCACCGCGTAGAGCTTCACTTCCTCGCCGGTGTCCTGGAAGCCGCGGTCCAGCAGCAGCGCGCTCTCGGCGGGGGAGTCGATCAGCCCGCGCAGGAAGCGCTCGGGGAAGAGCACGTCGGCGTCCATGACGAGCGTGGTGTCGCGGAGCAGGGTCTCCCGCGCGCACTGTAACGACAGGATCGAGCCCTTCTGGTAGTCCGGGTTCACCACGTAGCCGACCCGCATCGCGCCCCGGGCGGTGCCCGCCGCCCGTCGCACCTGGTTCTCGCAGTGGCCGACCACCAGCACCGCCTCGTCCACGGAGGCGGCCGCGAGGGCGTCCAGCATGCGAGCGAGCAAGGAGCGCCCCCCCACCGGGAGCAGGCACTTGTGGGTGTGGTCGGTGAGCGGCGCCAGCCGGCGCGCGACACCCGCGGCCAGGATAACCGCCTTCACCGGCCGCCGCTCACGAGGCCGGCGCGGAACCGGTCGCGGATCTCCTCGGGCGGGTACGGGATGCGGGGTGCGGGCTGCTCCTCGGCGGTCACCCGGGCGAGGATGAAGCTCGGGCCGCCCCCGCGGAGTGCGGTGGTCACCGCCGCGCTCAGCTCGTCGGCTGCCGCGACCGCGACGCTCCGCTCGTAGCCGGCGGCGCGCGCGATGCGGTGCAGCCCGACCGCGCGCGACGGAGACGCCTGGTTGCCGGTCGAGCCGTAGAGCGCGTTGTCGAAGACCACGTGCACGAGGTTGGCGGGCCGCTGCCGACCCATCACGGGACCGCCGCCGATCATGGGCAGGATGCCCAGGCTCATGAGCAGGTTGCCGTCGCCGTCGAAGACCACGGTCGCGCGGGTGGGGGCGGCGAGGGCCACGCCCAGGCCGATGGCAGAGGCCATGCCCATCGAGCCGATCATGTAGAAGTTCTCGGGCCGGTCCTTCACCGCGAACGACTCGCGGCAGATGTAGCCGTTGGCGTGCACCACCGGCTCGGTGGTCAGCGGCGCCACCGCGGCGCGCAGCGCCTCGAAGCGCGAGATGCGGGGGGCGGGGATCGGGCCGTCCGCGGCCGCCGGCGCGGCGACCGGCGCGATGATCGGCGCTCCTGGGGGGGCCGCGGCCGGGTGGGCGTGCGACGCGGTGTCGAGCACGCCGGGCGGCAGCAGGAGCGCCACCGGCTGGCTCAGGCGGTCGGACTCCGCGCGGCCCCACGCGACGTCGTCGGCAAGGCTCGCCGCGGAGACGACGCGGTGCGGGAGGCGCAGCATCTCGAGGAGGGCGGGGGAGATCTCGCCCATCAGGAGGTGCTCGGGCGCGTCCTTGCCCCGGTGGCCGCGCCAGGTCACCAGCAGCAGCGCGGGCAGCCGGTACATCAGCGAGAGCGAGACCAGCGCGTTCATGCTGGTGCCGAGCCCGGAGTTCTGCATCAGCACCATCGGCCGGCGGCCGGCCAGCCAGGCCCCCGCTGCGAGCCCGACCGCCACGTCCTCGCGCACCGCCGGCACGTAGGGCAGGCGCGGGTGCGCTTCGAGCGTGGCGATGAGCCCCTCGATCATCGAGCAGGGCACGCCGGTGAAGAAGTCGTAGCCCTGCGCTTCCAGTAACCCGGCGAGGGCGGGGCCGGTCAGGCCTTGATCGCCGCCCATGCCCGCTGGTAGTCCTCGAACGTGTCGACCTCGAGCCAGCCCTTGTAGACGTCGACGCACGCCACCGGCTCCCCCCGCTCCACCAGCTCCTGGAGGAGATCGGTGAAGGCGGCGCGCTCGGGCCGGTCCGCCTCGTGGAACGGCCGCGCGCCCGCGGCCAGCCGCTGCTGGTAGGCCTCGCGCATCGCGGCGGTGCCGCGCTCGGAGAAGAGGGCGAGCCCGATGAACTCGCCGGTGGCGCGCTCGGGGGCGAGGCGCTGGCCGACCGAGACCAGCCGGTCGTCGGGGGCGCCGGGCAGGGCGCGCAGCCCGGCCTCGGGAGTGCGGGCGGTGATCACCAGGTCGAGCGGCTTGGACAGCGGGAGCAGGCGGTCGCGCTGGTCCACCCACGCCCGATCGACCACGATGGCGCAGTCGGTCTCCGCGCGCAGCAGCTTGTCGAGCACGCTCTGCTCGAACAGGATGTCCGAGTAGAGGAACAGGATGGGTCCGCGCAGCTCGCGCTCGGCCGCGAACAGCGAGCCGAGCTCGCCGGTCTCCTCGTACCGGTCGTGGTCGTAGTAGCGCACGCCGGGGACGGTGACCATGTCCTTCTTGTAGCCGCGCACCACCACGATGTCCTGCACCCCGCACGCCCGCAGGGTGTCGATCTGGCGCTCCAGGATGGTGCGGCCCTTGATGTCGAGCATGCACTTGGGCCGGTCCTCGGTGAGCGGCAGCAGCGACTTGCCGGAGCCCGCCGCGATGATGACCGCGCGGGCGGGGCCGGCGGAGGCGGGGAGATAGGCGTCCTCGATCGCCTTGAACTCGTCGACCCCCACGTGCTTGTAGATCTCCTCCAGCGGCACGATGTGCGGGTCGAGCGCGTCGAGGCGGCGCTCGCGGGCGAGGGTGGCGAGGGTCTGCTGCATGCCCTGGACCGCGCCGCGCAGCACGTGGTTCGCCCAGATCACCATCTTGACCCCGGCCTGCTCGAGCTCCTCGAAGGTGACCGAGGGATACAGCGTCGGCACCACCACCACCGGGGTCGGCCGGTCCCAGAGGCGCATGAACTCCAGGATCTCGGCCGCGGTCTTGGACTTGGAGTGCATCAGCACCATGTCCGCGCCCGCGTCGGCGTAGGCGTGGGCCCGGCGGAGCGCCTCCTTCATGCCCCATCCCGCGATGA
>DASZJM010000423.1:0-3434 GCA_035948165.1 Candidatus Methylomirabilota bacterium | reverse complement strand
TGAAAGCCACGTCACCGGGCCGGACCATCTCCTCGTGAGGATTCCCCGGCATCGGGCTATGGGTGAGGGGCTTCATCCGGTCGGCGACGGCGTCCTCCCCGGTGAGCACCGCGATCACCCCCGGGATGGCCAGCGCCGCCGTGGTGTCGATACGCCCGATCCGCGCGTGGGCGTGCGGCGAGCGCACGAAGCACGCGTAGGCCTGGCCTGGCAGGTTGACGTCGTCGCTGTAGCAGCCCGCGCCGACGAGGAGGCGCGCGTCCTCCTTGCGCAGGACCGGCTTGCCGAATCCTTCGCGGGCCGAGCGGGCTCGTGACTGGAGGAAGGACACGCGCGTGCGAGGTCAGGAGGGCGGGAGACGCTGGAGCCCGTGCATGACCACCCGGCCCTCGACGGGCTCTACCGGCTCGAGAATGTGTGAGTCGGCGTCGAAGATACGATAGCCGGCGCAGACCAATCGGTGCCTCCCTCAGGGCCGTGTGATTACGTCGACGAGTGCCGGCCGGCCCTCGTCCTTCACCACGCGGAGGGCGCGACGCAGGGCAGGCCCGACCGCGGCGGCGGTCTCGATCGGACCCTCGGCCCAGACGCCGAAGCCCTGGGCGATCCGCGCGAAGTCTGGTGCGGGGTCGTCGATGCGGATGCCCACGACCTTCTGCTCGACCGGCCGCCCCCGCGCCTTCGCGACTGCCTCTTGGTGCGCCTCGTCGTTACCATACGTTCGATTGTTGAACATCACGGTCAGCAGCGGCAGGCGATGGTGGGCGGCCGTGTAGAGCGCACTCACGACGTAGAGGAGGTCACCGTCGGCCTGGAGGTTCACGCAGACCTTGCCCGATCCCCGATGCGCGAGCGCGACGCCGAGAGCCGCAGGCAAACCGTAGCCGAGGCCGGCGCCACCGCTGCCGCCGTAGCTGCGCTCGGGCCGCCAATCCCAGAGCCGGCGGGCCCACCCCTTCCCCGTGCCGTTGGCCAGGACCCAGTCTTCCCCTTTGATAACCTCCCACACCTCGGCAGCAAGGACCGAGGGCGCCAGCGGCCGGGCGGAGCGCTCGAGGGTGACCCCATTCCGGGCCTCGGCGCGGAGGGCGGCGTGGCGGGCCTGTATCCGCTCGGCGCGCGCCAGTCGGCCGGCGGCGGCCCGATCCCGTGTGAGGCGCTCTTCCACGGCCGCCACCAGCGCGGGCAGCACAAGGCCGGCGTCGGCGGCGATCGGCAGGTCTATCGGCGCCAACGACTGGAACGTGTGAGCCCAGCTCCGGAATGCGTAGTCGTCGAGCGAGACCGCGATGATCTGGGTACGCTCGTTGAGCAGGCGTATCTCCCGCGTAGTCCGGTCCGTCTCGCCGAGAACGCTGAGGAAGCTCGACACATCGAGCGCCAGCAGCACGTCGGCTTCGCGGATGGCCTCGTCGCGTGCGTCGGTCATGTCGAGCGGGTGCTCCGCGGGGACGCTCGGGCGTCCCTGCGACTCGGCAGCAAGGTCGATGAGCGGCGCGGCGAGCAACTCGGCAAGCCGACAGAGCGGTCCCGTCGCCTCGGGCCGCCGGCCCAGCGACTCCACGACGATCACCGGGAAGTGAGCCTCGGCCAGGCGCCGGGCGGCCTCGTCGAGCGCCCGCGGGTCGGCGTGAGGCCCCGCCGCGGGCTCGAAGCGCATCGCGTCGGGCAGCACGATCGGACGCTCGAGCGCCTGCTCCTGCAGGCCGGCGTCAAGACAGAGATAGACGGGCCCCATGGGCTGGGTGCGGGCGACGCGCCACGCGCGCAGGAACGCCTCAGGCAGGGCCGCAATACTGGCCGGCTGGTCGTCGAGCTTGACGTAGTCGCGCACTTGCGTGCCCTGCACGAGCGCGGTGTGGATCCAGTCGATCCAGGGCCGGCGCCGCGTCGCGTCCATGGGCCCGGTGGCGCCGAGCACCAGAATCGGCGCCCGGTCACAGAACGCGTTGAAGATCGCCATACTCGCGTGCTGCAAACCCACGATGTCATGCACGACCGCCGCCATCGGCGCGCCCCGGGCCTTGGCGTAGCCGTGGGCCATCGCCACGGCGATCTCCTCGTGCGTGGTCAGGATGAGCTCGGGCGCTCGATTGCTGCCGTAGTTGACGAGCGAATCGTGCAGCCCGCGGTAGGTCGCCCCGGGGTTGAGCGCGACGTATTCGATGCCGACGGCGCGCAGCAGATCGATCACGAGGTCGGAGCCGTAGACGGGTGCCGTTTCCACAGCGGATGACGCCGGCTACGGTGCGAACACCCGCCGAGCGTCCCGTTCACTCACGCCGAGGTCATGTACTTCGTCTTCCCGGCAGAGAACATGGCCTCGCTGACCCCCCCAGCTGCCGGCACTCATTGCCCACGGGCATCTGTGTGTCGGGTTGGCGGAACGCGTAGGCGCTCCGCCCTTCGGAGAATTCCCAGCCTTCATCGGTCCCGCCCTTTCTGGATGGACCGTTGAAGTCGCCATCTTACTCCAGTTCGCCACCTGCAGGGCCCTGCCTGGGCTCGAGGCTTCCCGAGGTCAGGGGCGCGATCTGGAAGGCGGTCGGCCCGGGTCGAGACTTTGAGCTAGTTGTGAAGTCCCACGAGGTTGGAGGTCTGCCGCAAGACGGTGCGGAAAGTGGCTGGCGCGGGCGGCCGCCGGCGCCGGGCTCGCCGGCGTGGATGGCGTTGGACTCGAGAATTACTCACTTCCCTTCGCCCGACGCGCCCACCACTCCCGCTCGATCTGTCGCATCGCCGGCGGATACACGATCAGGTGTCGGAATGTGCTGGAATGCGCCCGAGGATTTTCAGTCCCGCCCCCATCACCCGGCTCGGACGGATGACCTGTTGGCACCCGCTATGACCCGCAGCCTCGGCGCATCGATCGGCATTTGTGCCCTCGGATCAGGACGGATAGCGACACATGATTCGGTCCGAGTAGAGCTCGAGTCAACTATGACGGTGCCGTATCCGTTTGACCCGGGTTCAGATCCGGCGACGCGCCGGGTGTTTGCGTCTCCGGGGTGACGCGAACGCCATAGCTTAGTGTCAAGCCGGACAAAACTCCGGAGGCTCTTCGCACACAGTCCGCCACTGATGGGCGCGCGTGGGGTCTGCGACGATGCGTTTTGCCGAATCTGGCGAAAGGAAGCTTGCAGAGCTTGTAAGTCGCCATGACCGGGATCGCAGCAATGTCATCCCTCAGGCCGTCCGGGTTCCGTAGATACGGAGATCTAGTTCAGGCCGGGAGCAGAGTTTCAGTGTCACTACCCCGACTGTTCTCGTCGCGCTCCAGCGCAGCGCGGCCGTACTTCGGGCCAATCTCGGCAAGGCAATCCAGGATCTCGGCGAACTTGGCGTATAACAGATCGAAGTCGCCAGCATTACGTCAACTCGACTCTTATTGTCTGGACGCCAGCCTCGACGTGGATGTCGAGGATCCGAAGGCT
>DASZJM010000422.1:0-9210 GCA_035948165.1 Candidatus Methylomirabilota bacterium | reverse complement strand
GAGCGCGAGACCCATGCCCACGCCCATGCCGACGGTGGACCCCATCAGATGGTGGAGCGCGCGCCCGTGGCGTCTGGCCCGCGCGATATGTCTCCGGAACGATCGGCCGCGACCCGTCGCGACGCCTCCCGAGAATGAGATGGCCGGGCTGGCTCGCCGTGGGTCGTGGAGCGGAGCTGGCTAGCAGGGCGTCGTTAGGTAACCCTAACTGGCGAAGGTTGTCAACCCTAATTCACGGCGCGATCGTGAAGCCGCAGTTGCCGATGACCACCGGTCCACGCCGCGCGTGTCTGCGCCGAGCGCCGCGATGCGCCCGTCCTTCACCGCGAGGCTGCCGTCGCGCACGGGGGTGCCGAGGCCATCGATGAGGCGGGCGTTGTCGATCACGAGGTGGTGCACGGGTGGGGTCTCCTGGGCGTGTGGGCCAGCGTGACCGATCGAGGCTAGCCCGGCCTGGAAGTCGAGTCAACCACGACCGGGGGAGTCAGCCGCGGGCCGGCGGCGCGGCTAGAGCGTGCGCAGCGCCTCGGTGACCGGGATACGGGCGGCGCGCACCGCGGGCGGCAGGCCCCCGGCCGCGCCGATGACGAGTGCCCAGACGAGCCCGCGCAGGAGCAGGCCCGGGGTGACCCGGAAATCGAACCCCACCTGGGAGAAGGTGCTGAAGTTGAGCGTGGAGAGCGACGCCCCGTCGCAGTACAGGTAGGCGAGGGTGCCGCCCACCGCGCCACCCAGCAGCGCGAGCAGGAGCGCCTCGATCACCACCGAGACCACCACCGGGGTGCCGCCGAAGCCGATCGCCCGCAAGGTCGCGATCTCGACCTGGCGGCTCGCGATCGCCGAGTACATGCAGTTGAGCGCGCCGAACGTCGCGCCGACCGCCATGAACGAGGCCACCGTGTAGCCGAGCACGTTGATGAGGGTCGACAGCACGCCCGCCTGCTTGGCGTAGTACTCCGGCTCGCGGAGCACGTTGATCGAGAAGCGCGGATCGCGCGCCACCGCGTCCCGGAACGCGGCCAGGCCCGCGGCGGAGCCGTCGGCGAGCCGCGCGGTCACCGACTGGTAGCCGCTGCGGCGGAAGGCGGACATCGCCACCTCCGCGTCGGCCCAGATCTCGGACTCGTGCACGTCCCCGCCGCTCGCGAAGATGCCCACCACCGTCCAGTCGCTGTCCCGGAACGCGATGCGTGAGCCGACGGTCAGGCCCGCGAACTGCCCGGCCGCCTTCCGCCCCACCATCACCTCGCGCACGCCCGGCTCGAAGCGCCGGCCCTCCAGCAGGCGGGCCTCGTCGCGGATCGTGAACGCGGCGCGCTGCACCCCGCGGAACGGCACGTTGTTGGGGTTGCTCTCGCCCTTGCGCGGCAGATCCACCATGGCCACCATCTCCGCCGAGGCCTCCGGTCGCCCCGCCGCGTCCCGGGCGACGCCGGGCAGGGCGGCCAGCAGCGTGGCCTGGTTGCGATCGACCCCACTCGACAGCTCGGCGTCCGAGCCCGCGCGCAGCAGGATGACGCGATCCGCCCGGCCGGTGCTGGCCAGGGTGTGGCGGAAGCCCTCTGACATGGCCAGCACCGAGACCAGCACCCCGACCACCCCCGCGATGCCCACCACCACGACCAGCGACGTCCCGACGCGCTGCGGGAGGTTGCGCAGGTTCATGGCGGTGATGGCGAGGACCTGGATCAGCGTGCGCATGTGTCTTAGTGCCCGGACAGGGCGTCGATGATTTTCAGGCGGTTCGCGCGCAGAGCGGGGGGGAGGCCGATGATCAGGGCGACGAGGGCGGCGATGGCGGCGGCGAGGAGCCAGGTCTCGAGGCCGACGAAGAGCGGGGGGAAGCGGCCGCCGGTGGAGCCGTTGAGCGCGGGCATGGCCGCGACCGCCGCGCCCATGCCGATCGCGCCGCCCAGGACCAGGAGCAGGATCGCCTCCGCCAGCACCAGCGCGGTGACCTTGCCGTCCGAGAAGCCGAGGGTCTTCAAGATCGCGAGCTCGGGGATGCGCTCCCGGATCGACTGAGCCATGGTGTTGCCGGTGAGGATCAGGATCGTGAAGAACACCGCGAGCAGGACGCGGGTCACCAGCGCGCCGATGTCGCCGATCTGCTTGGCGAACCCGATCGCGAACTCCTTCTCGGGCTGGGTCTTGGTCTCGTCCGGCGAGTTCGCGAAGAGGGTGTCGATCGAGGCCGAGATGGCACGGGCCTGGGTCGAGTCGTCGATGCGCACGATGTACCAGCCGGTCTTGCCGCGGTCGGACTGGCGCGCCTCGTCGAAGTAGGCCACGTTGATCAGCACCATGTCGGTGTTGCCGCGCACCGCGGGATCGTCCGCGTCGATGATGCCGACCAGGTCGAACTCCCAGTTCAGGCTGCCGTCGGTATTGGGATGGATCTCCGAGCTGATCGGCAGCTTCTGGCCCACGCGCCAGCCGAAGCGGTCGGCGAGCCGCTTGCCCGCCACCGCCCCGGTGCGGGTCTTGGCGAAGGCGTCCCGCTGCTCGCGCGCGATGGTGAACTCGGGGTACATGTCGAGGTAGCGCGTGGGATCCACCGCGAAGACCGGGAAGGCGTTCGACTCGTTTTGATACTTCGCCCCGAACCAGTCCGCGTAGGCGACGCCCACCACCCCCGGCACCTGCTCGATGCGCCGCTGGTAGGCCATCGGCAGCGGCTCGATGATCGAGTAGCGCGCGGTGGTGAGCAGGCGCTTGGCGTCGGCCGCGTCCGCGCCCGACTCGAAGGCCACCTCGACCGCCTGGAGCAGGCCGAAGAGGGTGAAGGCCACCACGATCGAGAGCAGGGTGAGGATCGTGCGCGTCTTCTTGCGGAAGAGGCCGGCCCAGAGCAGCGGCAGGTATCTCACGAGGACACCGGCTCCCCGGTCATGACCCCCTTGTCGAGGTGCACCCGCCGGCGCGCGTACTCGGCCGCCTTGGGGTCGTGGGTCACCATCACCACCGTCTTGCCGTGCTCGCGGTTGAGCATCTGGAGCAGCCGCAGCACCTCGTGCGCGGTGGCGCGATCGAGGTCGCCGGTGGGCTCGTCGCAAACCAGCAGGGTGGGATCGGAGACGATGGCCCGCGCGATGGCCACCCGCTGCTCCTGCCCGCCCGAGAGCTCGCGGGGCCGGTGGCGCGCGCGGTCCGCGAGGCCGACGAGGGTCAAGGCGATGCGCGCGCGCCGGCGGCGCTCCGCCGCGGGCAGGTCGGTCAGCAGCAGCGGCAGCTCCACGTTGCGCTGGGCGGAGAGGGCGGGCAGCAGGTTGTAGAACTGGAAGACGAAGCCCACGTGGGCCGCCCGCCACGCCGAGAGCTCGCCGCCCGAGAGCCGGTCGATGCGCCGGTCCTGCACCACGATGCTCCCGCCGGTTGGCGTGTCGAGCCCGCCGATCAGGTTGAGCAGGGTGGTCTTGCCCGATCCCGACGGGCCCATCAGGGCCACGAAGTCGCCGCTCGGGATGTCGAGGTCGATGCCGTGCAGCACCTCGACCCGCTCGCGCCCGCGCTGATAGACCTTGGTCACCCCGCGGATCTGGACGAGGACGGTCACGCGCGCGCCCTCACTTCTCGCCGAGGCGCACCGCCTGGCCGTCCGCCAGGCCGGGCGGCGGCGCGAGCACCACGCGCTCGCCCTCGCGGAGGCCGCTCACCACGCGGCGCTGGCCGGCCAGGTCGGGGCCCAGGGTCACCCGGCGCCGCTCCACCTTCTTGCCGTCGGTCACCACGAACACCACGCCGTCGCCGCCCTCGGGCTTCACCGCGTCGGCGGGCACCAGCACGCCGGCCGCCTTGGGGGCGGCGGGTGCCTCGCCGGGCGCCTTCGACTCCAGGAAGCCCACCCGCACGCCCATGTCCGGCACGATCCGCGGGTCGCGCGCCTTGATCGCGATGCGCACCTTCACGGTGGCCTTGCTCCGATCCGCGGTGGGGATGATCGCGATGACCTCACCGGGGATCTTCCAGTCGGGATAGGCGTTGAGTGTCGCCTCCACCGGCTGCTGGGGCGCCACCCGGTTGATGTAGGACTCGTTGACGTCCACCTGGATCTCGAGCGAGTCCATGTCCACGATGGTCCCGATGCCGGTGCGGGTGAAGCCCCCGCCCGCCGAGATCGGGGAGATCATCTCGCCCGGCTGCGCGGACTTGGCGATCACCACGCCGCTGAACGGCGCGCGGATGACCGTGTTGTCGAGCTGCACCTGTGCCACCGCGAGCGACTCCTGCGCCACCTTGATCTGCTCCTGGAGGTTGGCGAGCCGGGCCCGCAGCATGTCCCGCTGGGCCAGGGCCGCGTCCAGGCTCTGGGGGCTCACCAGCTGCCGATCGTAGAGCCCCTGCTGGCGGGTGTAGTCGCGCTCCGCCTGCTCGAGCTGGGCGCGCACCTCGGCGAGCTGCGAGCGCGCGGCCACCAGCTGGGCCTGGGCCAGGCCCAGCCCCGCGCGCGCCTCGGTGTCGTCGAGGCGCGCGAGCACCGCGCCCTCGCGCACCCGCATCCCCTCCTCGATGAGGACCTCGGTGACCTTGCCGGTGATCTTGGCCGAGACGGTGGCCTGGAGGCGGGCGGTGACGTAGCCGCTCGCGTCGAGCACCGATCCGGCCGAGCCTCCGGGCGTGGCCGCGCGCGCCACCGCCGTCTGCACCACCGGCGGGCGCAGGCGCGCCCAGGCGAGCCAGAGCCCCGCGCCGGCCACCAGGACGACCAGGGCCAGGATCGCGAGCAGACGGCCGCGCGGGCGCGGCGGACGAGCGTCGCCGCGGTCGATACGGAGCTCTTTGAGGAGGTCGGACTGTTCCACGGTCACCGGTTCAGGCACGACGTCCCAGTGTGCCACAAGTGTCCATGGTGATAGAATCGGCACCCCGAATCATGGACATGTCGCTGATCTCGAGGCGGTTCGCCGACACCACCGTGGTCTTTCCGGAGGGCCGCATCGATCACGCCACCGCGGAGCAGTTCAAGGCGGCGCTCGCTCCCCACCTGGCCCCGTGCGCGGCGGGCCGGGATGGCCTGGTGATCGACATGACCGGCGTGGAGTACATCAGCAGCGTGGGCCTGCGCGTGCTCATGCTCGCCTCCAAGCAGGCGAAGGCGCAGGCCTGCGCCCTCGCGGTGTGCGGCCTCCAGCCGGTGGTGCGCGAGATCTTCGAGATCAGCCGCTTCAACCTGGTCCTCCAGGTCTTTCCCACCCTGCGGGAGGCGCTCGCCGCCCTCTCGACCGAGGCGCTCGCCGCGTTCGAGGCCGCCTGAGGCCCTGCGGGTATGCGGGTTCGATTCTGGGGCACGCGCGGCTCGATCCCGGTGGCCATGACCTCCGCGGAGGTGAAGCGCAAGCTGGTGACCGCGCTGGTGGCCGCGGCCGGCCGCGGCCTCGACACCCCGGGCAAGGCGCGCGCCTTCGTCGAGTGGGAGCTCGACTTCTCGGTGTCGCACACCTTCGGGGGCAACTCGTCGTGCGTGCAGATCGAGACCGGCGGCCCGGACTACGTGGTGTGCGACCTGGGCAGCGGGGCGCGGGTGTTGGGCAACACCGTGCTGGCCACCGGCGGCCCGCGCGGCCACCGCTTCCACGTCTTCATGTCGCACCTGCACTGGGACCACATCATGGGGTTCCCGTTCTTCATGCCCGCCTACCTGCCCGGCAACCACGTCACCATCTACGGCTGCCACGACCGCCTCGAGGAGGCCTTCCGCCGGCAGAACGCGGCGCCCTCCTTTCCGGTCGACTTCTCCCGGATGGAGGCGCGCATCGAGTTCGTCCGGCTCGAGCCCGAGCGCGACTACGAGATCGCGGGGATGCGCGTCCGGGCCAAGCGCCAGCGTCACGGCGGCGACTCCTACGGCTATCGCCTCGAGCGGAACGGCAAGGTGGTGGTGTACTCCACGGATTCCGAGCACAAGCAGGACGATCCCGAGGAGGTGCGGGCCTTCGTGGAGTTCTTCCGCGAGGCGGACCTGGTGATCTTCGACGCCCAGTACTCGCTCGCCGACGCCATCTCGGTCAAGGAGGACTGGGGGCACTCGAGCAACGTGGTGGGGGTGGAGATGTGCCAGCTCGCCCGGGCGCGGCGGCTGTGCCTCTACCATCACGAGCCGATCTTCGACGACGAGCGCATCGCGGGCCTGCTCGCCGAGACGCGCCGGCTGGAGGAGATCACCCGCGGCGACCACCGGGTGGAGGTCCACGCCGCCTACGACGGCCTGGAGCTCACCCTGTGAGGGGCGCGAGCTGACCACGGCGGCCGACGGCCCGGACCTTCCGCCCGCGGCGGAGGCGCACTGGGCCGAGCGCCGCTGGGCGCGCGCGCTCCGCGGCGGGCGCGGGCGACCGCTCGGCGTGCTCCTGCTCCTCCTGCTGGTGGTCGCGCTCTTCGTCTCCGAGCTGCCGGGCCTCCGGCTCCTGCGGCTCGCCGCGTTCGACACCTATCAGAGCCTCGCCCCCCGGGTGCCGCGCGCGGCTCCGGTCGCCATCGTCGCCATCGACGAGGAGAGCCTGCGCCGATACGGGCAGTGGCCGTGGCCGCGGAGCTGGCTCGGCCGTCTCGCGACGCGGGTGATCGAGGCCCGCCCGGCCGCCATCGGCATGGACATCCTGATGCCCGAGCCGGATCGCCTCTCTCCCGCCCGGGTCGCCGGACTGCTCGAGGGCCTGGATCCCGTCGTCGCGCAGAAGCTCGCCGCCATGCCGAGCAACGACGTGGTGCTGGCCGAGGCGATCCGCGGCCACCGGGTGGTTCTCGGCCTGGCCGGGGTCGAGACCGTGGACCTCGCGACGCCCCGCGGGGTCGGGCCGCCCCCGGTCCGGGCGTTCGGCGCCGACCCCGCGCCCTTCGTGCGCCACTTCGCGGGCGGCATCTACAGCATCGCCGCGATCGATGGGGCCGCGGCCGGGCGCGGGCTGACCAGCGTGGATCCGGAGCGCGGGGTGGTGCGGCGCATGCCGCTGCTCGCCTCGGTGGGCGACGCGCTCGTGCCCGGGCTCGCCCTCGAGATGCTCCGGGTGGCGCTGGACGCGCCGGGCCTCTCCGCGCGGGCGGGTCGCGGCGGCGTCGAGGCGGTGGGGATCGGCGACCTCTTCATCCCCACCGAGCGCGACGCCCGCGTGTGGCTGCACTACCGGCGCTCCGACCCGTCCCGCTTCATCTCCGCGGCCGACGTGCTCGCGGGGAGCGTCCCGCCCGAGCGGCTGCGGGACCGGCTCGTGCTGATCGGCGCGACCGCGTTCGGGCTCGCGGACTACCAGACCACGCCGGTGACCGACCGGATGCCGGGCGTCGAGCTCCACGCCCAGCTCCTCGAGGGCGTCCTCGAGGGCGCCCTGCTCACCCGCCCGCCGCTGGCCCGCGCGCTGGAGCTGGCGATCTTCGCGGGGGCGGGCCTCCTCCTCGTGGTCGCGGTGCCGCGGTTACGGCCGCGCGTGTCCGCGGTCCTGCTGCTGGGCCTGATCGTGGTGGCCCTCGCGCTCGGCTTCGTCGCCTACCGCGCGCGCGGGCTCCTGCTCGACACCGCGACGCCCGCCCTCGCCCTCGCGGTGCTCTACACCGTGATGCTCGCGGTGACGCTCACCGAGACCGAGAGCCGGCGCCGCGCCCTGCGACGGCAGGTGGAGCAGCAGCGCGAGGCGGCTGCCCGGCTCGCCGGCGAGCTGGAGGCGGCGCGTCGCATCCAGATGGGCACCCTGCCGCGCCCGGCGCTCGTCTTCCCGGGCGAGGCGCGCTTCGATCTCTACGCCCGGCTCGACCCCGCGCGGGAGGTGGGCGGCGATCTCTACGACTTCTTCTTCCTGGACGCCGACCACCTCTTCTTCCTGATCGGCGACGTTACCGGCAAGGGCCTGCCCGGCAGCCTTTTCATGGCCATCAGCAAGGCGCTCTACAAGAGCACGGCCCTGCGCCGGCACGGCCACGTGGCGGTCATGATGCGCGAGGCCAACGCGGAGATCTCGCGCGACAACACCGAGGGGCTCTTCGTCACGGTGCTGGCCGGCATCCTGGACGCGCGCACCGGGGCGCTCGAGTACTGCAGCGCCGGCCACGAGCCGCCGTTCCTGCTCCCGCGCGCGGGCCGCCCCCTCTCGCGGCTCACGGACGGGGGCGGCCCGCCGCTCTGCGCGGTCGACGGCTACGAGTACACCGCGGGGGCGCGCCAGCTCCAGCCGGGCGACACGCTGTGCCTGATCACCGACGGGGTCACCGAGGCGGCCCGGGCCGATGGCGAGTTCTACGGCCGCGCGCGCCTCGAAGCGCTCCTGGACGGTCTCGGCGACGCGGGGAGCGCGGCGGAGATCGGCGAGGCCGTCCACCGCGACGTGGCCGCCTTCACCGGCGACGCGGAGGCCTCCGACGACATGGCGATCCTGGTCCTCCGCTTCACCGGCCCCCCTCTCCCCTCAGGGGAGAGGGCAGGGTGAGGGGCGGTAGGGTGTGAGGGTTCGGCGCCCTACCGGACGCTGATCTCCACCCGCCGGTTCCGCGGCTCCGCCACCTCGTCGGGGGTCGGCACGAGCGGCTCCCGCTCCCCGCGGCCCTCGACGCGGATCCGGTCGGCCGCGATGCCCACCTTCACCAGCTCGTCGCGCACCCGCTCCGCGCGGCGGAGGGAGAGCGTGTCGTTGTAGGGCACCGGCCCCACCCGGTCGGTGTGTCCGATCACCACGATCTCCGGGGCCGGCCGCCGCCCGATCTCGTCGACCACCCGGCTCAGCAGCTGACGGGAATCGGGAGTGAGCTCGTCGCGCGCCTCGAGGAAGTAGAGGATGAACGAGGTCGGCCGGCCGGGCCGGGCGGCGAGCGCGGGGCCGAAGGCCTGGCGGGCCTCCTGCTCGGTGACCACGCCCGGCTCCACCTGGCCGGGCGCCTTCACCCGCGCCGCCGCGTAGGGCTGATCGAGGACCGCCTGCTTGCCGTTGCTCTCCACGCTGAGCGCGCCGGTCTTGCCGTCTTCGCCGGGCAGCAACACGTAGAGGTCGTTGCGGGCGGGCTTGGCGCAGCCGGCCAGGAGCAGGAGCGCGAGGGCCGCGAGGCCGGCGAGCCGACGCATCAGCGGGAGGAGGTTCAGTCCTTCGGGTCGCCGGTACGGACGAGGAACTCGGTGCCGCGCACGCCCAGCACCGCGGCGGGGGTCTTCACCTTCATCGCCTCCGGCGACTGCTTGGCGAGCTTGCCGGATACGACCGCGAGGGTCCCCTTGCGCAGCGAGCTCTCGAA
>DASZJM010000421.1:0-10058 GCA_035948165.1 Candidatus Methylomirabilota bacterium | reverse complement strand
CGGGCGAGGGTCGGGAAGACGGTGTCGCGGAAGGCGGCGATCTCGCGATCGGGCGGGGCGAACGTGAGGAGCGGCATCAGGTAGAGGTTGCGCACGCCGAGCGTGGTGAGCTCCGCGATGCGGGCGGCGCAGTCGGCCGGCGTGCCCACCAGCCCCATCGCCTCGCAGAGCTGGGCCACCACCTCGTCGGGCACGAACGAGGTCGCGGCGATGGCCGCCTCCCAGTCGTGGGCGTGGGAGAGATCGGGGTAGACCTTCCACACCGCCGCGTCCGGCACCGTGAGCGGCGGCAGCCGCAGGCCGGCCGGCTCGAGCCAGTAGCCGCCCCAGCGCAGGATGCCCCAGTGCACCGCGGTGGGGCGCGCCTCGCGCAGCGCTGCCGCGGTGGTGGGCAGGGTCGCGGTGCGCACCGCCCAGATCACCTCGAGGTCGTCGACGGTGCGCCCGGCCCGCTTCGCGCCGCGCTCGAGGTGCTCGAGCGCGCGGGTCACGATGCCGCGGTTCGCGCCGACCAGCAGCAGCGCGCCGTCGGCCACCTCGCCGGCCAGCTCGATGGCCTTGGGCCCGGAGGCGGCCATCAGCACCGGGATGCGCCGGCCCGACGCGTAGCCGAGGCGGCCCGCGGTCTCCCCGAAGCGCGCGCTCTCGCCGGCCAGCAGGGCGCGCACGGTGGCGATGCACTCGCGCATCTCGCCGAGGGTGGCCGCCTTGCGCCCGATGGTGCTGGCCGAGGTGTAGCCGGTGCCGATCACGAACTTCACGCGCCCCGGCGCCAGCTCCTCCACCGTCTGGATCGCGGAGGCGAGCACCGATGGGTGGCGGGTGAAGGGATTGGTCACCGCGGGGAAGAGGGCGAGGCGCCGGGTATGGGTCGCGGCCTGGCCGAGGGTGACGAAGGCATCGCGCGAGAGGAGCTGGCTGTCCAGGATGCCCGCGCCGTCGAAGCCGGCCGCCTCGATCCCCTGGATCAGGCGCATCAGATCGGGCATCGGCGCGGTGCCGGGCACGCGGATGTGGACGCGGACGGGTGCGGTCACCGGCGCCTCACTCGTAGCGCGGCCGCCGCTTCTCGCGGAACGCGGTGACCCCTTCCTTGAAATCGGCGCTCGCCCGGACGCGGTCGCCCAGCTCCTGCTCGAGGGCCTCGCGGCTGCGCGCGTGATCGGCGACGGTGGCGCTGATCTGTCGCTTCACCGCCTGCACCGCGGACGGGCTGTTGGCCGCGATCGCCTCCGCGGTCTCGAGCGCCCACGTCATCAGCCCCTCGGCGGGCACGATGCGATTGATCAGCCCGAGGCGCGCGGCCTCGGTCGCGTCGATCAGGCGGCCGGTGAGCAGCAGATCCATCGCGTGCACGTAGCCGATCTGCTGGATCAGCTTCACGGTGGCGCCGCCGAACGGGTAGATCGACCACTTCACCTCGGGCAGGCCGAAGCGCGCGGCGGGGACCGCGGCGCGGATGTCGGTGGCGAGCAGCAGCTCCACCCCGCCGCCCGCGCAGTCGCCGTTTACCGCGGCCACGATCGGCTTCGTGTACGAGTCGTACTTGAGCAGGGCGTGGCTGACCACCCGCGCCGTCTCCGCCGACGCGCTCAGGTCGCCGCTGATGTCGGCCCCCGCGCAGAAGGCACGCGTCCCCGCCCCGGTGATCACGATGGCGCGGCAGGGCCCGCGCTCGAGCTCGTCCCACAGGCGGGCCAGGTCGGACATCATCGCCCGCGTCATCGCGTTGAGCCGCGGCTGGTTGTCGACGGTGACCACGACCACGTGCCGGCCGTGCGCCTCGGTACGGATCTCCATGGCCTCAGGCTCCGGTGGGAACGACCACGATCTTGCCGAGCGCCTTGCGATCGGTGAGGAGCTTGATCGCCTCCACCGTCCGCTCGAGCGGCAGGCGATGGCTGACCAGCGGCTTCAGCCGGCCCTCGCGGTACCAGGCGAGCAGCGCCTCGACCGAGCGGCGCAGCTTGTCGGGGGCCTGGTTGCGGTAGTAGCGCAGCGAGCAGCCGAGCGCCGAGCGATTCTTGACGAGCAGGCGATTGGCCGGGATCTGCTGCACGCCGCCCACGAAGCCCACCAGCAGCATGCGCCCGCCCCAGCCGAGCGCGGAGAGCGCGGCGTCGGCCAGCTCCCCGCCGATCGGATCGAAGCAGACGTCCGCGCCCTTCTCTCTGGTCAGCGCCATGACCCGCTCGGTGAGGTTCTCGGTGGCGTAGTTGACGAGGTCGTCGGCGCCGTGCGCCTTCGCCACCGCGAGCTTCTCCGCGGTGCTAGCCCCCGCGATCACCCGCGCGCCCATCGCGTGGCCGATCTCGACGGCGGTGAGGCCGACGCCGCCCGCCGCGCCCAGCACCAGCAGGGTCTCGCCCGCCTCGAGCCGCCCTTGCCAGCGGATCGCCACGTCGCTCGAGATGTAGGCGATGGGGAACGCGCCCGCCTCCTCGAAGGACATGCCCTCGGGGATCGCGAAGGTCTCGGGCTCCTTGGCCACCGCCTGCTCGGCGAGCCCGCCCCAGCCGAGGGTGGCCATGACCCGGTCGCCCGGGCGGAAGCGCGTCACCCGCGCCCCGCAGGCAGCGACGACCCCCGCGGTCTCGAGTCCCGGGCTGAACGGGAAGGGCGGGCGCGTCTGGTACTTGCCCGCGACCATGATGGAGTCCGCGTAGTTGACCGACGTGGCCCGCACGTCGATCAGCACCTCGTCGGCGGCCGGAACCGGCGCGGCGACCTCCTCGACCTTCAGGTTCTCGACCGCTCCCCAGGCGTGACAGATCACCGCGCGCATGACGTCCTCCTCACGGCGCAGGAGTATACCGTGCCGCGGAGGAGCGGGCGCGCGGGTGTTGCGGCTAGGCCCCGGGGGCTTCGGGCGCGGTGGAGTCGGCGGGCGCGAAATCGGCGCGCGCCCCGAGCCCGTCCGCGAGCGGGCGATTGCCCAGCACGCGGGCGAGCGCGGCCGCGTCCGCGATCGGTCCGTGCTCGGACCGGAACCGGACGATGGCCGCGGCCTCGCGCGCGCCGATGCCGGGCAGCTCCAGCAGCTCCTGCTCGTTGGCCAGGTTGACCCGGATCTTGTTCGGCATGCGGTGGTGGGGAGCAAGGCCCGTGCCCGCGCGCGGCGGTGTGATGACGCGCCCATCCGGACCTCCACGCCGCGAATCGCGCCTGCTCATCTGCAGTGCGGGCCCGCGCCGGGAAGGAATCGCCGGGCAGGAGTTACCGGCCTCCCCCTCGATTGCCCGCGTCATCCCGGCGGGCTATAGTAGGCGCCGCTTCGTTGCCGTCGTCCAGGAGGAGCCATCATGAGACTCGCAGGGAAGGTCGCGATCGTCACCGGCGGCGCGCACGGCATGGGAGAGAGCGAGGCGCTCATCTTCGCGCGCGAGGGCGCCACCGTGGTGGTGGCCGACGTGGACCAGGCGGCGGGCGCGCAGGTGGCGGGAAAGATCACCGGCGGCGGGGGCAAGGCGCGCTTCGCCCGGCTCGATGTCACCCGCGAGGCCGAGTGGCAGGACGTGATCCGCTCCACCGTCGGCGCCTACGGCCGGCTCGACGTCCTGGTGAACAACGCGGGGATCAGCGGCTCCTCGGACGCGGACACCACCAGCACCGAGTCGTGGGACGCCATCATGGGCGTGAACGCGAAGGGCGTGTTCCTCGGCATGAAGCACGCGGTGCCGGCCATGCGCCAGTCGGGCGGCGGGGCGATCGTCAACATCTCGTCGATCTCGGGCTTCGTGGGCCAGGACCGCCTGCACATGGCCTACAACGCGTCCAAGGGCGCGGTGCGCATCATGACCAAGTCGGCCGCGGTCCAGTACGCGTGCGACGGCATCCGAGTGAACTCGGTGCACCCGGGCTTCATGCCGCCGATGCGCACCTCCAAGATCTCGGCCGATCCGGCGTGGCGCCAGCCGTTCCTGGACGCGGTGCCGCTCCGGCGGGAGGGCCGGGTCGAGGAGGTCGCCCACGCGGTGCTCTTCCTCGCCTCCGACGAGGCCTCGTACATCACCGGCACCGAGCTGGTGGTGGACGGCGGCTTCCTCGCGGTGTGAGTCGGTGAGCCCGTCGATCCGCGCGCAGCTCCAGGGCCCGCGGCCGGTCACCGCGCCCCTCGTCCTCAACCCGCTGATGGCCCGCATGGTGGAGGCGTCGGGCTTCCCGGCCGGCTACCTGGGCGGCGGCTCCACCGGGTACCAGAAGGTGGCGCTGGAGGCCAACCTGAACCTGACCGAGATGTGCCAGGCCGCGCTCGACATCGGCGCGGTGTCCTCCCTGCCCCTCATCCTCGACGGCGCGTGCGGCTACGGCGACCCCATGCACATGCGGCGCACCATCGGCATGACCGAGGCGGCGGGCTTCGCGGCCATCGAGATCGAGGACCAGCTGGTGCCGAAGCGGGCGCACCACCACGTGGGGATCGAGCACATGATTCCCGCCGAGCTGATGGCGGCCAAGGTGGAGGCCGCGGTGGGGGCGCGCCGCAACCCGGATCTAATGATCATCGCGCGCACCAACGCGATGCGGGCCAGCACGATGGACGACGCCCTCCGGCGTGGGGAGATCTATCGCAAGGCGGGCGCCGACGTGCTCCTGCTCTCGATGGCTCACACCCCCGAGCAGCTCCGCGCCATCGGGGAGCGGCTGGGCGGGCCCCTCATGTACCTGAGCGGGCGCGGCGGCCTCGCCGGCCTCGGCATGACCCTGGCCGACCTGGGCGGGCTCGGCTACCAGATCGTGGCGGATCCCTCGACCCCGCTGCTCGCCGCGTACGAGGCGTGGAAGAGCGTCTACGCCGACCTGGTCGACGGCTTCGGCGCGGGCCGGCCCCGGCGGGACTGGGGCGCCACCGAGAAGGACATGCTCGGGGTCATCGAGCTCGAGAAGCTCCTCGCCATCGAGCGCGCCACGGTCGAGAAATAACGTATACTGGGTTCCTCGGTCGCAACGGCCGGGAGAAAAGGAACACCGTGCCCCGGACTCCCACGAAGTCGTTCCAGTGCAACGTCGTTTCCGAGACCGTGTCCATCTCGCTTCGTCGCCGTCAGTCCCTGGGCGGTAACGGCAAGCTGTTCGTGCGCTGCAGCGAGCTCGAGTGCCAGCACATCGACACCAACGAGCCGCCCTGCCCGCTGACCCTCGCCCTCTTCGAGGCCGAGATCGCGGAGCGGATGGCCCAGCGCGCGGAGTGAGCCGGGCCCGGCCCCGCGGAAATTCCTCCCTTTCCGCGGGGAGGGCGTGTATCCTGTAACCAATTCACCTGCATCTGCAGACCGCGTTTCCCGTCCGCTTCCGCATCGTGGGGCGCGTCAAGATCATCCGCGGAAGACTGGCCCCGGGCCCAATTCCCCGCCCGCAAGAGGTTACCTGTTCCATGTCGTTTTCTGATTTCGGACTTCACCCCGACCTGCTCCGCGCCATCACGGCGCTGGGCTTCCAGGCCCCGACCCCCATCCAGCGCGACGCGATTCCCCCCGGCCTGGCCGGCCGCGACGTGCTCGCGTGCGCCATGACCGGCAGCGGCAAGACCGCCGCGTTCCTGCTGCCGATCCTGCAGCGCCTGTCCGCCCTGCCCCGCGGCACCACGCGCGCCCTCATCGTGGCGCCGACCAGGGAGCTGGCCGCGCAGATCGACGAGCACCGCCGTGAGCTCAGCCGCTTCACCCGGATCGACGGCGCGGCGGTGTTCGGCGGCGTCGGCATGGGCCCGCAGGAGCACGCCTTCCGGAAGAAGGTCGACATCCTGGTGGCGACCCCCGGGCGCCTGCTCGATCACATGCGGATGCCCTACGCGCGCCTGGACGGCCTCGAGGTGCTGGTCCTCGACGAGGCGGACCGGATGCTCGACATGGGCTTCCTGCCGGACATCAAGCGCATCCTGAAGCAGCTTCCCGCGCGCCGGCAGAACCTGCTCTTCTCCGCAACCATGCCGCAGCCGATCGCGGTCCTCGCGCGGGAGATCCTGCGCGACCCGGTGTCGCTCCAGATCGAGCGCGCGCCCGCGCCCGCGGTGGGCGTCACCCACACCGTGTACCCGGTGCCGCAGGAGCTGAAGTCGGCCCTGTTCGTCGAGCTGCTCAAGCAGCCCGGCACCCGGAGCGTGCTCGCCTTCACCCGCACCAAGCACCGGGCCAACCGGCTCGCCGAGTACCTGGCGAAGCACGGGGTCAAGGCCGACCGCATCCACGGCAACCGCAGCCAGGCCCAGCGCACCGCCGCACTGGCCGGGTTCAAGGACGGGCGCTTCCAGGTCCTGGTGGCGACCGACATCGCGGCGCGGGGCATCGACATCGATGCGCTGAGCCACGTGATCAACTTCGACGTGCCCGGCATGTCGGAGGACTACATCCACCGGGTGGGCCGCACCGCCCGGGCCGAGGCGGTGGGTGACGCCTTCACGCTGGTGTCACCGGACGAGGAGGGCGATCTGAAGGGCATCGAGCGTGCGGTGGGCGCCACCTTCACCCGCGCGCGGGTGCCCGGCTTCGACTACACCAAGCGGCCGGCCGACCGGCTCGAGATCCCGCTGGCCGAGCGCATCGCGTCCATCCGCGCCCGCAAGGCGGAAGATCGCCAGCGCGCCCGCGCCAACGCCGAGCGTCGCGTCCAGCACGGCACCCCCCACACCGCCCGCGCCGGCCGCTAGTTAGTTCTGGGGTCAGGTCTTACATCACGACATTTGTCGGAATGTAAGACCTGACCCCAGCTTCGCTTCGGCGCCGAGGGCGAGGCGGGCGAGGACGTCGCCGATCATCGGGCTCAGGGCGAAGCCGTGGCCGCTGAAGCCGGCGGCGATGACGAGCCCGTCGATGCCGGGGATCGGGCCGATCATCGGCAGGTCGTCCGGGGTGAAGGCTTCGAGTCCGGCCCAGCCGCGGGCGAGCGCGAGCCCGGCCATCGGCGAGTAGACCGCGCGCGCGGTCGCGAGGCTCGCCTGCACGCTCTCCTCCAGCAGCTCGTAGCAATTGGCCGCGTGGTCGGTCACCCGCGCGGGCCAGCCCCCGCCGATCAGGTACGCGCCGTCGTCGAGCTGCTTCAGGCTCAGCTTGTGGTCGAAGGCCCCGAGCACGGGCGCGAGACCGGCCGGCGCGGGCTCGGTGAGCAGCATCTGGAGCGGCCGGGTCTCGATCGGCAGCCGCACCCCCAGCGGCGCGAGCAGCGCGGCGGTCCACGCCCCCGCGGCCACGATGACCACGTCGCAGCCGAGCCGCCCGCCGTCGGCGCGCTCGACCGTCACCACGCGCCCGCGCTCCACCACCACCCCCCGCGCGCCCGCGCCTTCGTCTATCGACGTGCCGAGACGCCGCGCCGCCGTCGCGAACGCGCGCACAGTCGCCATCGCGTCGGCCTGCCCGTCGATCGCGCAGTGCACGCCGCCGCGGCACGCCGGCGCGACGCCGGGTGCGAGCCCGCGCGCCGCCTCCGCGTCCACCAGCTCGACCGGGACGCCGTCGGCCCGTTGCTCGGCCACCCACGCCGGGGCGGCGCGCCACGCCGCGTCGTCGAGCGCGAGCCGCAGCCCGCCCCCGCGCCGGTAGCCGGTGGGCGCCTCCAGCTCGCGGTCGAGATCGGGCCAGCGGGCGAGGCTCGCCAGCGCCAGCGCGCGCTCGGCCGGATCTCGGCCCATCGCCCGCACGCCCGCTGCGCTCGCCCCCGAGGCCGCCGCGCCCACGCCCGCCCGCTCGAGCACGGTGACCTCCGCGCCCGGGTCCGCGCGGCGAAGATGGAACGCCGCGCTCAGCCCCATCAGCCCGCCGCCCACGATGACGATCCGCCGCGCCATGACGCCGCAGTCTAGCACCGCGCGCGCTACCCGGGACCGGACCGGAAGTGGTAGAGTTTCGGCCAGACCTATGCGCGGGCCCATCGTCTACGAAGCCCCGCGGCCTCCCGCCGCGCCGGGCGAGACCATCGTCACCAGCACCTGCGGCCACAACTGTGGGGGGCGCTGCGTGGTCAACGCCCACGTGCGCGACGGGCACATCGTGCGCATCAGCACCGACCCGCGCAAGTGGACGCCGGAGGTGGCGCCGCTCCACGCCTGCGTGCGCGGCTTCGGCCAGCTCGAGCGCCTGAACCATCCGGATCGCGTGGTCCATCCGCTGCGGCGCGTGGGCCCGCGCGGCGCGGGACAGTTCGAGCGCATCGGCTGGGACGAGGCCCTCGACGAGGTGGCCGGCCAGATGCGGCGCATCCGCGATACGTACGGCCCCGCCGCCATCCTCGACTGCTCGCGCACTGGCAGCCTCTCGATGCTGCACAGCCGGTCCACCGTGAAGCGGCTGCTCTACATGTTCGGCGGCTGCACCGAGCTCTGGACCAACATCTCGGCGGAGGCCGAGGTCTACGCGGTCCGCCAGACCTATGGGGCCAAGGCCGACTACAAGAGCGCGGGCCGCGAGCCCACCGACTACGTCAACTCACGCCTGATCCTGATGTGGGGCTGGAGCCCGGCCGACGGCACCTTCGGCACCGGCACGCTGCAGTACCTGAAGCTCGCCCGGCGGCGCGGGGTCAAGGTCATCTGCGTCGACCCGCGGCGCACCCGCACGTCGTGGGAGCTGGCCGACCAACACGTGTTCATCAATCCCTCGACCGACGCCGCCGCGCTGATCGCGATGGCCTACGTCATCGTGACCGAGGGGCTCCACGACGAGGCCTACCTCGACCGCCACGTGCTGGGCTTCGACGAAGCGCACCTGCCCCCGGGCGCGCCCGCGGGCGCCTCGTACCGCGCGTATCTGCTCGGGGAGACCGACGGGGTGCCGAAGACGCCCGAGTGGGCCGCCGCCATCACCGGGGTGCCGGCCGAGACCCTCCGCGCCCTCGCCGTCGAGTACGCGACGAGCAAGCCGGCCGCGCTGCAGACCGGCTACGCGCCGGGGCGCACGCTCCACGGCGAGCAGTTCCACCGCGCCGCCTACGCGCTCTGCGCGATGACCGGCAACGTGGGCATCCCGGGCGGCAACGCGGGCACCAGCAACGGGGCGACCGGGCGCGGCGGAATCCAGGGCCTGCCCACCGGCGAGAACCCGGTGGGCCGCGGCGTCTCCTCGCCGCTGCTCGCCGATCTGCTCGAGCGCGGCCGAGCGGGCGGCTACCCCGCCGACATCCGCATGATCTACTCCTGCGCGGGCGACCTCTTCAACCAGCTCCCGAACGTGCGGCGCATCGTGGCCGGCGTCGAGAAGCTCGACTTCGTGGTGGTGCAGGACCACTTCGTGACGCCGACCGCGCGCTACGCCGACATCGTGCTGCCCGCGACCACCTTCTGGGAGCGCAACGACGTCCACACCCCGTGGGCGGGAGCCGGCCACTACGCGATCTTCATGCAGCAGGCGATCGCCCCGGTGGGCGAGTGCCGCAACGATTTGGACATCTGCGCGGCGCTGGCCGAGCGCCTCGGCATCCAGGGCTACAACGACAAGACGGAAGAGGAGTGGCTGCGCGAGCTGACCCGGCACGCCATCGACGACTTCGACACCTTCCGCGCCAAGGGCGTGGCCCGCCTCCCCGCCCCGGAGGACGCGGTCGCGTTCGCGCGCGAGATCCGGGATCCGGAGGGGCACCCGTTCAGCACCCCGTCTGGGAAGATCGAGATCTACTCGATGGCCATCGCGGCCAACCCCGACCCCTACGGCCTCGGCGTCATCCCCGCGATCCCCACCTGGATCCCGGAGCCGGTCGACGCGCGGCACCCGCTGCGGCTCGTCACGCCCAAGTCGCGCGCGCGCACCCACTCGATCCACGACAACCAGGCGGTGCTCGCCCGAGCGGACCGCGACGACGTGTGGCTGCACCCGACCGACGCGGCGGCCCGCGGCATCGCGGACGGGCAGCGGGTGGCGGTGTTCAACGACCGCGGGCGCACCCTGATCCCGGCGCGGGTCACCGACCGAGTGGCGCCCGGCGTGGTGTCGATCAAGGAGGGCGCGTGGTTCGCCCTCGACGCGTCCGGGCAGGACACGCGCGGCTGCTCCAACCTGCTCACCCCGGACCGCTCCTCGCCCGCCGGCGCGACGCCGTTCAACTCCTGCTTCGTGGAGATCGAGCCCGCC
>DASZJM010000420.1:0-1669 GCA_035948165.1 Candidatus Methylomirabilota bacterium | reverse complement strand
GGCATCGGCAAGGCGTGGAAGTTCACGTCGAACTCCTGGGAGTACACCGGCGACGGCCAGTCGCTCGCCTACTGGGCGGGGGCGGACCTGATCGACATGGAGTTCGTCCAGTTCCACCCCACCGGCATGGTGTGGCCGCCGTCGGTGCGGGGCATCCTGGTGACCGAGAGCGTGCGCGGCGACGGCGGCACGCTCAAGAACACCGCGGGCGAGCGCTTCATGTTCAATTACATCCCCGAGTTCTTCAAGGCCGAGACCGCGGACAGCCAAGAGGAAGCGGACCGCTGGTACAAGGACAAGAAGAACAACCGGCGGACCCCGGACCTGCTGCCCCGCGACGAGGTGGCGCGGGCCATCAACTCCGAGGTCAAGGCCGGGCGGGGCACCCCGCACGGCGGCGTGTTCCTCGACATCTGCACCCGCCGCGACGCCGACTACATCCGCAAGCGTCTGCCCTCGATGTACCACCAGTTCAAGGAGCTGGCCGGCGTCGACATCACCTCGGAGCCGATGGAGGTGGGCCCCACCATGCACTACGTGATGGGCGGGGTCCGCGTCGACGCGGATTCGACCGCGGCCACCGTGCCCGGCCTCTTCGCGGCGGGCGAGGTGGCGGGCGGCCTGCACGGCAGCAACCGGCTCGGCGGCAACTCCCTGGGCGACCTCCTGGTGTTCGGGCGCCGAGCCGGCCTGCACGCCGCGCTCTACGTGAAGAACCTGGGCGGCGCCCTCACGGTGGACCCGGGGCAGGTGGAGCAGATCGCCAAGCAGATGCTCGAGCCCTTCACGCGCTCCGGCAACGAGAACCCGTACACGATCCAGTCCGAGCTCCAGGACACCATGCACAACCTGGTGGGGATCATCCGGGTCGAGGCCGAGCTCAAGGAGGCGCTGAAGAAGCTCGAGGGGCTGAAGGACCGGGCCAAGCGGGTGCGCGTCGAGGGCGGGCGGGTCTACAACCCGGGCTGGCACACCGCGCTCGACCTCGCGTCCCTGCTGACGGTCTCGGAGTGCTGCGCGCTGGCCGCGCTGGAGCGCAAGGAGAGCCGCGGCGGCCATACCCGCGACGACCATCCCTACACCGACGACACGTGGGGCACCGTGAACCTGGTAGCCCGGCAGAAGGGCGAGGGCGTGGAGCTGCGCCGCGAGCCGCTGTCCCAGATGCCTCCCGAGCTGAAGGCCCTGTTGCAGGAGAGGAAGTGATGCCCAACTTCACGATGCGGGTGTTCCGCGGCACCCCGGAGACGGGCGACTTCAAGGAGTACAGGGTCGAGGGCGGCGAGGGCATGGTGGTGCTGGACGTCATCCACCGCATCCAGGCCACCCAGGCCCAGGACCTGGCCTGCCGGTGGAACTGCAAGGCGGGCAAGTGCGGCTCGTGCAGCGCGGAGATCAACGGCAAGCCGCGCCTCATGTGCATGACCCGGATGGACATCTTCCCCGAGGGTGAGCCGATCTCGGTGGCCCCCATCCGGACGTTCCCCCTCATCCGCGACCTGGTCACCGACGTCTCCTACAACTACGTGAAGGCCAAGCAGGTGCCGCCGCTGCGGCTCAAGCCCCCGGACCCGGACGGCAAGTACCGGATGATGCAGGAGGACGTCGATCGCCCCCAGGAGTTCCACAAGTGCATCGAGTGCTTCCTGTGCCAGGACGTCTGCCACGT
>DASZJM010000419.1:0-2230 GCA_035948165.1 Candidatus Methylomirabilota bacterium | reverse complement strand
TCGCGCTGGTCGCCTCCGGCGAGTTCATCGTCAATCGAGGCGAGTACGCGATGAACTACAACTCGTTCCTGAACCCGATCGGCAACGAGGTGCGGGTCGCCTTCACGTTCCGCGCCCGCGTTCCCTGAGGAGAGCCGCCATATGGATGCCCGCACCGCGGGACGACGCATGACCGAGCTGCTGGGGCTGCGCGTCGCCCCGGTGGCGGTGACCTTCGCCAGCGCCGCGCCCGCCGGCGTCCCGCGCGTCGCGAAGGCGGGCCCCGCCGGGTGCGCGTACTGGAAGCAGGCGGCCGAGGGCGCGGCCTTCTACACCGAGGCCTCGGACCACTTCAACTGCCCGGTCGGCTCCTACACCCACGGGGTCGGTCTGCCCCCCGAGCGCGCGAAGGAGCTGGAGGGCGTGGTGGGCACCATGGTGGGCCTGCAGTACATCCGCATGGAGGAGGTCGGAGCCCTGCCGCGCCGGACGGAGCCCTTCAAGGTCGCGGTGTACGCCCCGCTCGCCGAGGCGCCGGTGCCGCCGGACGTGGTGCTGGTGCGCGGCCGCGCCCGCCAGATCATGCTGGTCGCCGAGGCCGCGCGAGCCGCCGGGCTCGCGGGCGACGCGGCCGCCATGGGCCGCCCCGCCTGCGCCATGATCCCCGCGGTCCTGGCCCGGCCGGGCGGGGTGACCAGCCTCGGCTGCATCGGCAACCGCGTCTACACCGGCCTCGGCGACGACGAGCTCTACTTCACGATCCCCGGCGCGCGGATCGGCGACCTGGTCGAGCGCCTCGAGACCGTGCTGCACGCCAACCGCGAGCTCGAGCAGTACCACCAGGCGCGGCGGGCCAGCCTCTAGGCTCGCCCCTGAGGGCCCGGCCCCGAGGGGCCGGTCAGTCGGGCTATAATCGGTCCCCCATGAACGCGGCCCTCGCCGGCCTTCTCGTCGCCGACCTGACCCAGAACGTGGCCGGCCCTTACTGCACCCAGATCCTGGGCGACATGGGGGCCGAGGTCGTCAAGGTGGAGCGCCTCGGCCGCGGGGACGACGCCCGCGCCTGGGGCCCGCCCTTCTGGGGCCACGAGAGCGCGACCTTCATGGGCGTCAACCGCAACAAGCGGAGCCTCGCGGTGGACCTCAAGAGCCCCGACGGGCGCGCGGTGCTGGAGCGTCTCCTGTCTCGTGCGGACGTGTTCGTGCAGTCGCTGCGGTCGGGCGCGGCGGAGGAGCTCGACCTCGGCTGGCCCCGCCTTGCCGCGCTCAACCCGCGCCTCGTGTACTGCTCGGTCACCGCCTACGGCACCGAGGGCCCGCTCAAGGACCAGCCCGGCTACGACCCGCTCATGCAGGCCTACGGCGGGATCATGTCGATCAACGGCCACCCCGGCCAGCCGCCCGCGCGGGTGCCGATCTCGGTGGTGGACATGGGCACCGGCATGTGGGGCGTCATGGGCATCCTGGCCGCGCTCCGCGAGCGCGACCGTACCGGGCGCGGCGCGCTGGTGACCACCGCGCTCTTCGACACCGCGCTCGCGTGGTCGGTCTTCCAGATGAGCCACTACTTCGCGACCGGCGACATCCCGCGGCCGCAGGGCTCGGGCACCGCCATGATCGTCCCCTACGAGGCCTTCCCGGTGACCGACGGCTGGGTGATGATCGCGGCAGCCTCCGACGCGCTCTTCGTCAAGGCGACCGGCGCGCTCGGGGTGCCGGAGCTGGCCCGCGACCCGCGCTTCGTCGACAACCCGCATCGCGTCGAGCACCGGACCGCGCTGCAGGAGACGCTCGCGCGGGTGACCCGCGGCCTCACCGCCGCCGACGTGCTGGAGCGGCTGCAGCGCGCGGGGGTGCCGTCGGCGCGCGTGTCGACCATGGACCAGGTCGCCACCGAGCCGCAGACGGAGGCGAGCGGCATGCTCCCCGCGATGAAGCACCCCCGAGTGCCGGACTTCCGCGCGGTGGCGCTGCCGATCAAATGGGACGGCGAGCGGCCCGCGCCCACCCGCGTGCCGCCGCTGCTCGGGGAGCACTCGACCGAGGTGCTCACCGAGCTCGGCTACGACGCCGCCACCATCAAGGACCTCGCGGAGCGTCATGTCGTCCAGCTATAGAACCCTCAACGTCATCGCCTCCGCCGAGGGTCACGTGGTCACGGTGGAGCTGAACCGTCCGGAAGCGCTCAACGCGATGAACACCGCGATGGGCGAGGACCTGCTGCGCTGCTTCGACGGCCTGCGCTGGGACA
>DASZJM010000418.1:0-4791 GCA_035948165.1 Candidatus Methylomirabilota bacterium | reverse complement strand
GACTGGACGCTCCGGATCCTCCTGGTCAGCCTGGCCATGACCCCGCTGCGCACTCTGTCCGGCTGGTCGTGGCCGATCGCGCTGCGCCGGCCGCTGGGGCTTTTCGCGTTCGCCTACGCGTCGCTCCACTTCTGCGTGTGGCTCGTGCTCGACCACTTCTTCGACTGGAAGCAGATGGGCGCCGACATCGTGAAGCGGCCCTACATCACGGTGGGCATGACCGCGCTGGTGCTGATGATCCCGCTGGCCGCGACGTCCACCGCGGGCGCCATCCGGCGGCTCGGCGGGGCGCGGTGGCGGTGGCTGCACCGGCTCGTCTACGCGGTCGGGGTGTGCGCGGTCCTGCACTATCTCTGGCTCGCCAAGAAGGCGAACCCGGCGCCGTACTACTACGCGGCCGCGTTCATCCTGCTGATGGCGATTCGGGCCTGGTACTGGACGCGCCGGGCGAGCAAAAACCCTCTCCCCGGAGGGGAGAGGGCAGGGTAAGGGGCCGAGGCGGGCCTACTTGGACGGCGTGTAGTACGGGTTCTCGCCGGAGGCGTGGTCGGTGGTGTCGAGCACTTCCTCCACCTCCGGGAGCTCTTCCTTGATCAGCCGCTCGATGCCCTGCTTGAGCGTGACGTCCGCCGCGCCGCAGCCCTGGCAGCCGCCGCCCATCTGCAAGTAGACCTTGTTGTCCTTCACGTCCACCAGCTGGACGAATCCGCCGTGGCCGGCCACCGCCGGATTGATCATGTTCTCGATCAGGTCCTGCACCTTGGTCATCAGCTCGTCGCTCATGGGGCTCCTCCGCGGGACTATCACGCTACCGGCATACTCTACCACGGCCGGCCTACCCGAGGTGGTCGAGGAGCGCCTTCGCGGCCCGGAGATCGGCGGTGTCGAAGCCCTCGGTGAACCGGCCATAGACCGGCGCCAGGAGGTCGCGCGCCGGCCGGGTCCGACCTCGCTCGTGCCACCGTCGGGCGAGGCCGGTGGCGCAGCGCAGCTCCATGGATAGCGCTCCCTGGCGGCGCGCCCACTGCAGGGCCTGCTGGAAGTGCTCCTCGGCCGCGGAGGCGGCGCCCCGGGCTCCCGTCTGCACGATGAGCTCGCCCTTGATGCGCAGGAGCTCCGCGATGCACCAGTACTCCTCGTCGCGCTCGGATCGGGCGAGCGCCTCGTCGATGGTCGCGAGGCCCTGGGCGATCTCCCCGCGGCCGGCCAGGCCCTGGGCGAAGGGGCCGAGCAGGGCAGTGTGGTGCGGGACGAAGCCGGTCTCCCGAAGCTCCTCGAGGGCATCGCGGAGAAGGCGGAGTCCGGCGCCGCCCTCGCCGCGCTTGATGAGCAGGACGCCATTCAAGCAGCGGCCCCGCGCGTGCCACACGGTCAGCGCGTGCCGGGCCGAATGGTCGAGCAGCATCGCCACGGAGCGTTCGGCGGCCGGCAGATCGCCGATCCAGAGCGGGACCAGACACGCCGCCTCCAGCGCGTAGCACAGCGAGACCGCATGATCGATCGCCCGCGCGTCCTCGACGTTCTCATCGGCCATCCGCCGAGCCCGATCGGGGAATCCCTGCAGCCAGAGGATCCGCGCCAGGATCATGCGGGCCGCCACCGCCTGGTCGTATTGAAAGCGGATGGCGTGCGACCGGTGAGCCGGGGCGACGTAGCGGCTGAGCATGCGCTCGAGGTGAAGCCGGGCGTTCGCCTGGTCTCCCAGGTAGTGCAGGGAGACGCCGACCATCCGCTCCCCGACCAGCAGCTCGGCCGGATTGTCATGGCCCGCGACCCGGCCGCAGAAGCTTTCCGCCAGCGCCAGCGCGGCGCGACACTCGCCGAGGCTGACGCGGAAATGCCACAGGCCCCAGAGCGCCCGCAGCTGATACTCGATGTCGTGGAGGCGCTCGGCGATCTCGAGCGCGGTCGTCCAGGCGGCGGAGGTGTCCGGGGCGGGGCCCTTCGTCTGCATGAGCGACACGCCGAGGGCCGCGAAGAGCTGCATCTCGCGGCGCCCCCCTCGGCCCGATCGGGGCTCGAGACTGGCGAGCGCGCGCTCGACGCGGCCGCGACACTCGACCATCAATGAGTGCTGGAACCACAGCGGCACCGATGCGGCGGTGAGCGCCGCCCCGATCGACGCGTCGCCGCTCGGCGAAAACGCCCAGTCCAGTGCGGCCCGCACGTTGTCGATCTGGCGGCCGTACGCCGCGACCCACTCGACAGTGGGCCGCGTCTCCCATTCGACCTCGGCCCGCTCGAAGAGATCCCGGTGGTATTCGGCGTGGCGTCGCGCGACCTGCTCGAGCTCGCCGCTCTCGCTGAGCTTCTCGAGCGCGTAGGCCCGCGTCGTCTCGAGCAGCCGGTATCCGGTGACCGCGCCCGTGGCCTCCACGACCACGAGGGACTTCGCGGCCAGGTTCGTGAGGCTGTCCACGACCTCCGGTGCGCCGAGGTCGGCGGCGGGCGCCACCGCGCTCGCCGCCTCCAGCGTGAAGCCGCCGACGAGGATGGCCAGACGCCGCAGGACGGTGCGCTCGATGGCGGGAAGCAGCTCGTAGCTCCAGTCGAGGGTCGCACGCAGCGTCTGGTGCCGCGGCAGCGCGGTGCGGTGGCCGCCGGTGAGTAGCCGGAACCGGTCGTCGAGACGGGCGGCGAGCTCTTCCAGCCCGAGCGCGGCGGTGCGGGCCGCCGCCAGCTCGATGGCGAGCGGGATGCCGTCGAGGCGACGACAGACCGCGCCGGCGATCGCCGCGGTGCGCGCGTCCAGCGCGAAGTGCAGCTCTACCGCCTGCGCCCGTGCCACGAACAGCTGGACCGCGGCCGCGTTCAGCAGAGCCTCGCGCCCCTCGGCTCCCTCTGCCGGCACCTCGAGGGGGAGCACCCGATAGACGTACTCCCCCGGCGCGCGGAGCGGCTCGCGGCTGGTCGCCATCACCCGGGCGTGCGGATTGGCCCGCAGCAGTGCCTCGGCCATGCGGGCCGCCGCCTCGATCACGTGCTCGCAATTGTCCAGCAGGAGCAGGACGCGCTTGGCGCCGAGCGCCGCCGCCACCCGCTCGGGGGACTCCGCACCGGCGAGGAGCGTGAGCCCGAGGGCGACCGCGACGGTAACCGGCACCAGCCCGGGATCGGCCAGCGGCGCAAGCTCGGCGACCCAGACCCCGTCGGCGTAGTCCGGCAGCAGCCGGCGCGCGACCTCCAGGCCGAGCCGCGTCTTGCCGATGCCCCCGGCCCCGATCAGCGTGACGAGCCGGTGGACCCCCAGCAGCTCCGTCACCTCCGCGAGCGCGGCCGCGCGGCCGATCAGCTCCGAGGTCGGCGCCGGCAGGTTCGTCGGCGTCGGGGCCTCCGGCAGGGCGGCCACCGCGGCGGCCAGGAGATCGGCCGTGGGGCCCGGCGCGGGATCCCCGCCCGCCGGGCCGGCCACCGTGGCCCGGTCGGGACGGCTGGATCGCGAGCGCAGGATCTCCTGGTGCAGCTGGTTGGTTTCGGCTTCGGGCGACGTGCGGACCTCCCGTTTCAGCGCATCCACGCAGAGCTGGTACTGGCGCAGCGCGGCCTCCCGGCGGCCAAGGCGCGCATAGAGCCGCATGAGCGTGCGGTGGACCGGCTCCTGCAGCGGGTCCAGGGCGAGGAGCCTGAGGCTGGTCTGGACGGCGGGCTCGTCGGCGCCGGCCCGCTGCTGATGGGTGAGGAGCCGCCCCAGGCCCTGCATGGCCAGCTCGTGCAGGCGCTCCCGCTCGGAGGTGAGCCACTCCTCGAAGGGCCGCTCGATGAGCGCCAGGCCGGCCAGTAGGTCGCCCCGGTAGAGGCCACCGATCTGCTCGAGCGCAGGAGGCTGGCCGTCGGCGATCAGCCGCTCGAACTGGGCGACGTCGACGTCCACGACCGAGGGATCGAGGGCCACCGTCGGGCCGTCGAGGATGAGGCCATGTCGGGCGCCGGCGGGGAGGGTCTTGCGGATGCGCGACAGGGCGTGGCGTAGATTGCCCCGGGCCTGGGCATCCGGCATGTCTCCCCAGAGCAGCGTCGCGAGCTTGTCGCGGGAATGGGCTTGCCCGAGAGGGAGCGCCAGATAGGCCAGGAGGGCCTGGGTCTTCCGGGTGGGCAGGGCGAGCGGAGCATCGGCGCCGAGCTGGGCCTGGAAGCCCCCCAGGAGAGTAAGTTTTACGCGCGCCGTGAGCTTCAGTGCTCTCCTCCAGACCCTCCGGAAAGAAGCGGCGTCAGTATGCCATAGGCCTCCGTGCCCCCCCCATATCCGACCCAGCCCTCCCATTCACGCTATTTTCCACGCTCCTGGGCACGATCCGGGTATGGCCCTCCGCGTACAACCGTTGTGAGGGACGGAGCATGACATCGGTGACAGGAGCGAGGGCATGGAGCTAACCGAGGATCTCGGGGAGTACAGGACGTTGATCGTTCGCGTGCGGCAGGACGACGCGGGCCGGCTGAGTGGCGTGGTGGAGCGGGTGAGGACGGGCGAGAAGGTCCAGTTCCACGGGCTGGAGACGCTGGGCCGCGCGGTGGCCTCGCTGCTCGCAACCGGCGTCGAGGGAGATGGACGATGACGACGGCCATGGCGATGACCCACACCCTGCCGGGTCCCCGGCTCAAGCGGGTGACCGGGTTTACGCTCGCCCAGCTCGGCGCGGTGGCGCTACAAGGGGCGGAATTCGACGTCCTCTCGGACGATAGCGAGCTCGTCCTCTCGCATCTCAACCATCCCACCGACGGGCCGGCGAAGCCGACGATCGAGGTCGTCCTTTCGCCCGCCCACCTCGCGGATCGGGCCGCGATCCAGCCGCT
>DASZJM010000417.1:0-15196 GCA_035948165.1 Candidatus Methylomirabilota bacterium | reverse complement strand
GAGCGAGACGGTACGCCGCTTTCACGCGCTGGCCGACGAGACCCGGCTGCGGATCATCGATCGGCTGCGCGACGGCGAGGAGTGCGTCTGCAACCTGACCGGCCCGCTCGACATCGCCCAGTCGCGCCTGTCGTTCCACCTGCGGACCCTGAAGGACGCGGGTCTGGTGCGCGACCGGCGGGCGGGGCGCTGGGTGTACTACACGCTCGATCTCGACGTGGTCGACAAGGCGATCCAGGAGCTCGAAGCGTTCCGGAAGCCCCGCAAGGGCCTGCGGTTGATCGCTCCGCGCTGCGACTGATTTTTTTTGACCGGAAGCATCAACCTTTCTTGATGGGAGGGAGGACGGCATGAGCGACGAGCGGATCAGGGACCTGGTGAAGGAAAAGTATGGGCAGGCCGCGCTGCGGGTGATCGGGGACGGGGCCTCGTGCTGCGGCACCGCCTCCACGCGGGGGAGCTGCGACCCGGTGACGTCGAACCTGTACGGGCAGGAGCAGACCGCCGATCTTCCCACCGAGGCGGTCGCCGCCTCGCTCGGCTGCGGGAACCCGACCGCGCTCGCGGAGCTCTCCGCCGGCGAGACGGTGCTCGATCTCGGCTCCGGCGGCGGCATCGACGTGCTGCTCTCCGCGAAGCGGGTCGGCCCGACCGGCAAGGCCTACGGGCTCGACATGACCGACGAGATGCTCGCCCTCGCGCGCCAGAACCAGCAGAAGGCGGGCGTGAGCAACGTCGAGTTCCTCAAGGGCGAGATCGAGGCCATCCCGCTGCCCGATCGGTCGGTCGACGTCGTGATCTCGAACTGCGTCATCAATCTCTCCGCCGACAAGGATCGCGTGCTCGCGGAGGCGTTCCGGGTGCTCAAGCCGGGCGGGCGGCTCGCGGTGTCCGACGTCGTCGTGCGCGGGGAGGTGCCCGCCCAGATTCGCCGGAGCGTGGAGCTGTGGATCGGCTGCGTGGCCGGGGCGCTGGAGGAGGGCGACTACCGGGCCAAGCTGGCCAAGGCCGGCTTCGAGGCGATCGACGTGGAGCCCACCCGGATCTACCGGACCGAGGACGCGCGCGAGTTCCTCGACCGTGAGGGCATCGACGCGGCGGCCATCGCGCCGTCGGTCGACGGCAAGTTCATGAGCGCCTTCGTGCGGGCGCGAAAGCCGGCGTGAGGGGCCGGCCCGCGCTCCTCCGACGACTGGTCGCGGAAGCGGTCGGTACCGCGCTCCTGCTCGCCGCGGTGGTGGGGTCGGGGATCATGGGCGAGCGCCTCGCCGGCGGCAACGTCGCGGTGGCGCTGCTGGCGAACACGCTCGCCACCGGCGCCGCGCTGGTGGCCCTGATCCTGACCTTCGGGCCGATCTCGGGCGCGCACTTCAACCCCGCGGTCACGCTCGCGGACGCGTGGCTGGGCGGCGTCGCCTGGTCGGACGTGCTGCCCTACGTCGGGGCCCAGGTGGCGGGGGCCTTTGCCGGAGTCGCGGCGGCCCACCGCATGTTCGAGCTGCCGCTGTTCTTCGCGTCGCAGCACGCGCGATCCGGCTCGGCCCAGGTGTTCAGCGAGTTCGTGGCCACGTTCGGCCTGCTCGCGGTGATCTGGGGCTGCGTGCGCGCGCGCCCCGACGCCGTCCCGTTCGCGGTGGCGGCCTACATCACCGCCGCGTACTGGTTCACCGCCTCGACCTCCTTCGCGAATCCGGCGGTCACGCTGGCCCGGTCCGCGTCGGATACGTTCGCCGGCATCCGCCCCGCCGACGTGCCCGGGTTCATCGTGGCGCAGCTCCTCGGCGCGGTCGCGGCGACGGCGCTCTTCCGTTGGCTGGTGCCGGCGCTGCCCGCCGCCGCGCCCGACGTGGTGGTGCCGTCCCGGTGAGCCGGCTCCCGCCGGGGGGGCGCGGCTGGCTCCTCGCGATCTGCTTGTCGCGCGTGGGCGCGTACATGGTCTACATCGCCTACGCGGCCACCCTGCCGGTCCTCCAGCGCGAGTGGCACCTCTCGGGCACCGCGGCGGGCAGCATCGCCTCCGCCTTTCAGATCGCCTACGCGGTCTCGCTCATGGGCTGCTCTGCCCTCGCGGATCGCGTCGGCGCCCGCACCGTCTTCCTCGGGGGCACCGTCGCCTCCGCGGCGGCGTCGCTCGTGTTCGCCCTGCTGGCCCGCGACTACTGGAGCGGGCTCGCGCTCTACACGCTGCTCGCGCTGGCCCTGGGCGGCACGTATACCACCGGGATCCTGCTCGTGGCGGAGAACGTGCCGGTGGAGCGTCGCGGCCGGGCGATGGGCGGCTACCTGGCCGGCCACTCGCTGGGCCTCGCCCTGGCCCTGATGCTGGCGGGCGTCGCCATCCCGCGGGGCGGCTACCGGCTCGCGTTCTGGCTCCTGGCCTCGGGACCGGTCATCGGCGGGGTGGTCGCCTGGCTCGCCCTGCGATCGACCGCCAACGTGGTGAGTGCGCGGCCGGGCGGCCAGCGCTTCGGCGCCGAGGTGCTCAGGAACCGGCCGGCCATGCTGGTCATCGCCGGGTACACGTTCCACTCGTGGGAGCTGCTCGGCATGTGGGCCTGGACGCCCGCGTTCCTCGCCGCCTGCTTCGTGGCGGCGGGGTCCGAGCTGACCCGCGGCGCCGGCCTCGGCGCCTACATGACGTCGCTGTCCCACCTGACCGGCATGATCGCCTCGCTGCTGGCCGGCGTGTTCGCCGACCGATTCGGGCGCACGCCGGTGATCCTGACCATGGCCGCGATCAGCGCCGGCTGCTCCCTCGTCTTCGGCTGGCTGATCGGCCTGTCGCTGTTCCTGGTGGTCGGGGTCGGGCTGCTCTACGGATTCGCCGCGCTCGGGGATTCCCCCATCTACTCCACCGCGATCACCGAGGTGGTCGCTCCCGCGTACCGGGGATCCGCCCTCGCCCTGCGCTCGCTGCTCGGGTACGGCGCGGGCGCGATCGCGCCGCTCCTGTTCGGCGCGATCCTCGACTGGCACGGGATCCAGAACGCGGGCGCCTGGGGCTGGGCCTTCGTGAGCCTGGGCGTCGCGGGCCTGGGCGCGGTCGCGTCCGGCATCCTGCTGTACCGCACGCCCGCGGCGGCGGCGCTCCACCGTGGCGGCGCCACGCGCCCGCCGATCGCGGCGGCCGCGCGATGACGGACGGCGGCCTGCGGATCCGGCTGGCGACGCCGGCCGACGCGCCCGCCATCACCGCCATCTACAACGAGGGCATCGCCGACCGGATCGCCACCTTCGAGACCGAGCCCCGCACGCCGGAGCAGCTCGCCGCTCAGCTCGCGGACAAGGGGGACCGGTTCCCCACCGTGGTGGTGGAGCGCGACGGGCGGGTGGTGGCCTGGGCCGGCGCCGGGGCCTATCGCGCCCGTCCGGCCTACGCGGGGGTGGCCGAGCACTCGGTGTACGTCGCCCGCGCGGCCCGCGGCAGCGGCGCGGGCCGCGCCGCCCTCGAGGCGCTCTGCCGCGCCTACGCCGAGCGCGGGTTCTGGAAGATCGTCTCGCGCATCTTTCCCGAGAACGTGGCGAGCCTGGTCCTGCACGAGCGGTGCGGCTTCCGGGTCGTCGGGGTCTATCACCGACACGGCAAGCTCGACGGCGCGTGGCGGGACTGCGTGATCGTGGAGCGGCTCCTCCCGTGAGCCGACCGCGCGTCCTGTTCCTCTGCACGCACAACTCGGCGCGAAGCCAGATGGCCGAGGGCTTCCTCCGCGCGCTGGCGGGCGACCGGTTCGAGGCGGGCAGCGCGGGGACGGAGAAGACCGCGGTGAACCCGCTCGCCATCCGGGTCATGACCGAGCGGGGGATCGACATCGGCGCGCACACCTCGAAGCGGTACGAGGACGTGGTGCCGCCACCGTGGGACTACCTGATCACGGTCTGCGACGACGCGGCCGAGCGCTGCCCGGTCGTGCCCGGCTCGGTGAAGCGCCTGCACTGGTCGTTCGAGGACCCCTCGCGGGCCACCGGCCGCGAGGAGCAGCGGCTCGCCGTCTTCCGTCGAGTGCGCGATCAGATCCAGGCGCGGGTGAGCGCCTGGCTGAAGGCGCCCGCCCCCTGACCCCCGCGCGCCTGGTCAGCTCCGTCTGCGCGGCCCAGGTCTGCGCCCAGATCGGGGCGTACACCTGGCCCGCGCTGCTGCCCGGCTTCATCGATCGGTGGCAGCTGTCCAACCGCGAGGCGGGGTGGATCACCGGGGTGTTCTACGCGGCCTACGCGCTGTCCGTGCCCATCCTCGTCACGCTGACCGACCGGATCGACGCCCGCCGGGTCTATCTCTCCGGGGTGGCGCTGACGGTCGCGAGCCAGCTCGGCTTCGCCGGCTTCGCGGACGGCTTCTGGAGCGCGATGGCCATGCGGGCGCTCGCGGGTGTGGGGTGGGCGGGCACCTACATGACGGGGCTGAAGCTCCTCGCCGACCGGGTGAGCCCGGCGCTGATGTCGCGGGCGGTGGCCGGGCACGCGGCCAGCATCGGCATCGCGGGGGCGCTCTCGTTCGTGTTCGCGGGCGCGCTGAGCCGCGGGTACGGCTGGCGCGGGGCCTTCGTGGGCGCCGGGCTGTCGGCCCTGATCGCGTGGCTGATCGTGTTCTGGTGGGCGCCGGCCCAGTCGTCACGCAAGGCCCCCGAGGCGTCGCCCGTCGCGCTCTTCGACTTCCGACCGGTGCTCCGCAACCGGTCGGCGATGGCCTACGCGCTCGCCTACTGCGCCCACACCTGGGAGATGAACGCGCTCCGCGGCTGGGCCGTCGCGTTCCTGGCCTACGTCGCGGCCACGACGGGAGAGCGCGCGCCCTGGCTCACCCCCACGGTCCTGGCGACGACGATGGGGCTGGTCGGCACCTGGGCGAGCGTCGTCGGCAACGAGGCGTCGATCCGGCTCGGGCGCCAGCGCGTGGTCAAGCTGGCCATGATGTCGTGCGCGGTGTGGGCCTGCGGAATCGGCTTTCTCGGATCGCGCTCGTACGCCCTCGCCGGCGCGCTCGTGCTGATCTACGGCGTGTTGATCTGGCTCGACTCCTCGTCGCTGACGGCGGGGGCCGCGGGCAGCGCCGATCCACACCGGCGTGGCGCCACGCTCGCGGTCCATTCCATGGCCGGGTACGCGGGCGGGTTCGTGGGGCCGATCGTGATCGGCTGGATCCTGGATCTCGCGGGTGGCATGTCGCCCCGCGGCTGGGGCTTGGCCTTCCTGCACCTGGGCGTCATCACGCTGCTCGGGCAGGTCGCCTTTCGGCTCCTCTCGCCTCGCGACCTCGTGGGCGACCGAGGCGCGGCGGCCACTCGACCGTAGTCAGGCCGCAGTGGCCGTCAGGCCAGCCACCTGGCGCAGTACCGACACTTGAGCGCCGACCGCGCGATGTAGTGCCCACAGGACGGGCAGGGCTTCTGCTGTCGGACGATGCGGTAGAGGCGGAGGAGCCCGGCCAGACCTCGCCACCCGGTGCTCCGTAGCGCGGAGAAGACGCGGCGCATGGCCCCTCCCGCGTGCGCGCTTCCTTCTCCAGAAGCGGCGTGGCCCGAGTCTACAACACGCAGGGGCCGGGCGGGTCTCGGGTGCGCGACGGAGGATCGTTCTTGCCCGGCCCCGAGCGTGCCCACCGTGATCCGGTAGGTCCGGGAAACCTCCGACCCGGCGGTCGGCCTAGCGTAGAGCGAGGCTGGCCACGAGCGTGACGATCTCCGCCGGGTCGACCGGCTTGGGCACGTGCATGCTGAAGCCGGCGGAGATGGCGTGCAGACGATCCTCTCGGCGCCCGTACGCGGTGAGGGCGATGGCGGGCACCCGCCCGCCGAGTCCGGGCGCGAGCTCGCGAACCCGGCGGATCAGCGCGTAGCCGTCCTCGCCGGGCATCTCGATGTCGGAGATCAGCACGTCGGGGGGGGCGGCCGTGAAGTGGTCGAACCCTTCCGCGGCGGATCGGCTGAACGTGACGGTCGCCCCGGCGTGGCGCAGCATGGCCGAGATGAGGGTGAGCCCGTCGACGTCGTCGTCGACGACCAGGACGCGAAGCCCGTCCAGCCGGGCCGACGGGGCGACGGGCAGGAGCGGAGGGAGGCTGGCGCGCGCCTCGGTCCCTCCGCTCGGCACGAGGGCCACGCTGACCGGAAGCTTCACGGTGAACGTCGCCCCTTGACCGACGCCCGGGCTCTCCGCGGTGACCGAGCCGCCGTGCAGCTCGACGAGCTGCTTGACGAGGGTCAGTCCGAGGCCAAGGCCACCGTGCGGGCGCGTGCTGGAGCTGTCGCCTTGACGGAAGCGCTCGAACACGTAGGGCAGGAAGTCCGCCGTGATGCCCGGGCCGGTGTCGCTGACCACGATCTCGACCCGCGAGTTGACCCGCCGCAGGTGCGCCTGGACCCGCCCCTCCCGCGGCGTGAACTTCACCGCGTTGCTGAGCAGGTTCCACACGACCTGCTGGAGTCGGTTGGGATCCCCGGTGATCGGCCCGACGTGGGGCTCCCGCACCACGTCGAGGCGGATGCTCTTCGCGAGGGCGGCGGGGCGCACCGTGTCCGCAGCGGCGTCGATGACGGAGCCGAGCTCCACGTTCTGCAGCTCGAGGCGGAGCTTGCCGGAGGCGATGCGGCTCACGTCGAGCAGGTCGTCGATGAGCTGGACCTGGACGTTGGCGTTCCGCATGATCGTCTCGATGGCCTTGGACCTCGTGGTCTCGTCCACCTGACCGGTCTGCAGCATGGCGGCCCAGCCGTAGACCGCGTTGAGCGGCGTCCGCAGCTCGTGGGAGAGCATGGTCAGGAAGTCGTCCTTGGCCCGGTTGGCGGCCTCCGCCTCGGCGCGGGCCGCCTGCTCGCGGGCGAGGAAATCGACCCGCTCTCGGTCGACCCGCTTGCGGACGCTGATGTCGCGCGCGATCTTGGAGGCGCCGACCACCTGGCCGTCGGCGCCCCGGATCGGGGAGACGGTGAGGGACACGTCGATCGGGCGCCCGTCCTTGCGCACCCGCACCGTCTCGAAGTGATCGACGCTCTGACCACTCCGGATGCGCGCCAGCACCGTGTCCTCCTCGTGGAGGCGGTCGACCGGGATGATCAGGGTGATGGGCTGGCCCACCGCCTCGGCGGCGGAGTAGCCGAACATGCGCTCCGCCGATGAGTTCCAGGAGAGGATCGTGCCGTTGAGGTCCTTGCTGACGATCGCGTCGTCCGAGGACTCGACGATCGCGGCCAGCCGCGACGACACCAGCTCGGCCTGCCGCTGGTCGGCGACGTCCCGGATGTAGAGCGCGAGCCCGCCACGGGACGGGTACATCTGGACGTCGACCCAGCCGCCCAGCGCCGGCGAGAAGAGCCGGACGCGCCGCGGGGTCTCCTCCGCGATCGCGGCGCGCGCCTCGGCCTCGAACGGGGTGCCCACGAGCTCGGGGAAGACCTGCCAGATCGACTGGCCGACCAGCTCCTTCCGGTCCCGGCGGGCGAGCCGCACGACGCGCTCATTGAGGAACAGGTAGCGCCAGCGACCATCGAGCACCGCGAACCCATCCGTGATGCTCTCCATGACCGCGTTCGCGTATCGCTCCCGGCGCTGCAGCAGCTCGTTCAGCGCGCTGATGGCCACGCCGATGAAGAGGAACCCGATCAGGGAGATGCGGTCGCCGACGCTGCCGATCTGGAGGGAGTACGTCGGCGGGATCCAGAGGTAGACTGCGGCCAGCGCGCAAAGCCCGGTGGTCAGGAGGCCGGGTCCGAGGCCGCCGACCCAGGCCGCCAGGAGGACCGCGGGGTAAAACGTGAAGTAGGGGAACTCGAGGCCCCAGACCGACGCGAGCGACATGCGGGCGACGATCGCGGCGAGGGCACACGCGATCGCGACCGCGTACCGGAACCGAAACCGAAACCGAGCGGATCGGCTCATGGGAGGGCGCGCCGGGATTCTATCATCGGCGTGCGCTCCGGATCGGAGGGTGTTCATGGCTCTCGTCAAGAACGGCATCGTCGTGCTCGCCATCGTGACTCTCGGCCTCGTCACCGGCGCCACCGTCGCGTCGGCCGAATGCGCCTGGGTGATGTGGATCCAGACGGTGGCGCCGGGTAGCCAGCCGGCGGGGGTCCAGGCAGTCGCGGTCGCCGCCTGGAACAACCGTGAGGAATGCGAGCGGGAGCGCGAGGCCCGCCTCGGAAAGGGGCAGAACCCGGCCCCGGCAAGCTACGTCTGCCTGCCGGATACGATCGACCCGCGCGGGCCCAAGGGGGGAAAGTGATGTAGGCGGCGATCCCCCTAGGCGGCGATCCGATGTCGCGACTTCTCGGACCGCTCGCGGCGGTGCTCCGGGTGAGTGGCGCGCGGCCCACCCCGGGCGAGGGTGTAGAGGCCGTAGGCGGCCGCGGTGGCCACCGTCATCGGAATGGCCACCGCGAGCCAGACCAGACCGCCGATCGATGCGATGGCGACCATCAGGGCCGCGCCGGACGTCAGGAACAGCGAAGCTACCTTCATCATCGTCAGCCTCCTCGAGCGGCCACACTGCCCGCGTCGGTTCCGACCACGAGTCAGGATGCGGCAAGAGCCGTGCCGCGGCGAAGGGCCGAGAAACATTGCCGATCGGCGGGCCCGGCCGTCCGGGCCACCACGAGATGCCCGGGTAGGTCTTACCGAGGGAGAGGGTCTACCGGTCGAGCCAGACGTTCTGCATGCGGCCGAAGCTGTAGAGCGAGTGGTGGGGTACCAGGCCCTTCACGTAGGGCCAGTGGGCGAAGAAGTCGATGCCCCAGGCCACCGTGGGCCGGGCGCCCCCGTCCACCAGCTTCTTCTGGATCTCGTGCACGAGGGCGAGCCGCTTGCGCGGGTCGAGCTCCTGCGATTGCTGCTCGATGAGGCGGGACACGCTCTCGTCGCAGTAGCTGGTGTAGTTCCGCAGCGACGTGCAGGTGTAGTTCTCGAACAGGATGGCGTCGGGGTCGTCGACGCCGTAGCCCGAGATGTTGATGCCGAGCTGGAACTCCTTGCGGGTGGTGACGCCGTACCACTGCACGCTGTCGAGCTGCTTGACCGTGATCTCCACCCCGACCTGCTTGAGCTCGCTGACCACGTAGGAGGCCAGGTCCACGTAGGTCGCGATGCCGCGCGTGTGCGCCTCGAAGCGCAGCGGCTTGGCCGGGCCGTAGCCGGCCTCGGCGAGGAGCTTGCGCGCGAGCGCCTTCCGCCCGTCGGGCCGCCCCATGGTCTGCACCAGCTCGCCCTCGCTCAGGCCCCACGAGCCGAACGGCTTGGGCACCAGCGCGGCCCCGGCCACCCCGCCGCCCTGCAGCACGCCCTTGATGAAGCCGTCGCGATCGACCGCGAGATCCACCGCCCGCCGCACCCGTGCGTCGTTGAAGGGCGGGCGCGCGTGGTTGACGAGCAGGTTCGGCGAGGTCAGCGACCCGACCCGGGTGATCACCATGCCCGGCACCGCGGCCTTGAGCTGGTCGGCGATGTTCTTCGTGATCTCGCCCGGCGCCGCGCTGTCGAGCCGCCCGGCCTGGAGCGCGGCGGTCCGCGTGCCGCGCTCGCTGATGATCACGTACTTGAGGCCGTCGAGGTAGGGCCGGCCCTTCACGAAGTACTCGGGGTTCTTCACGTACTCCACGTACTCGCCGCGACGCCACTCCTTGAACTTGAACGGGCCGGTGCCCACGCAGCGGCCGCGCTGGTCGGCCAGCGGCACGTGGGCCGGGTAGATCGGCGACTGGCCGGAGGCGAGCATCATGAGGATCGAGGGCTGCGGCCGCTTGAGCCGGAACACCACGGTGTAGGGGTCGGCCGCCTCGATCGCCTCGACGTTGGCGTACCAATCTTTCCTCGGGTTGAGTCGGAGCTTGCCGACCGCGTCGGGGGCCTCGCGCACCAGATCGAAGGTGAACTTCACGTCGCGCGAGGTGAAGGGCTGGCCGTCGTGCCACTTGATGTCGTGGCGGAGGAAGAAGACGAGGTTGCGGTAGCCGTCCTGCCACGACCACTTCTCGGCCAGGTCGCCCACGATGGTGTCGGGCGTCTCCATGGGCTTGGCTGGATCGAAGTAGACCAGGTTGTTGAAGCAGGGCGAGGCCGGCCACACCGTGGCGATCGTCGAGGTCTCGAGGATCGAGAGCCCCTGCGGCAGCTCCTCGCGCTGCATGAGGGTGAGCACGCCGCCGTACTTCGGGGTCTGGGCGAGGAGGCCAGCGGGGGCGGCGAGCACCTCGAGCGCCAGGAGTGCCGCGGTCGTCGTCGATCGCCAGCCGGTCATGCGCGCTCCTGACCCGGCCCGGCTAGGGCCGGCCTTCGATGGCGACGTCGAGCAGGAACGGTCGACCGGCGGTGAGCGCCCGGTCGAGCGCGGGGCGCAGCTCGCCGGGCGTGGTCACGCGCGCGCCCTCCACTCCCAGGCCGCGCGCGATGTCGACGAAGCCCAGGTCGGGCGAGACCAGGTCCATGTTCGGATAGCCGCGGTCCGGTTTGGCGCCGAAGCGCTGACGGAAAACATCCATGTTGTGCTTCAGGATGCGGTACTCGCGGTTGTTCAGGATCACGAAGGCGACCGCGAGGTCGTGATGCGCCGCGGTCCACAGGGCCTGGATGCTGTACATCGCCGAGCCGTCGCCCGAGAGCGCCACCACCGGACGATCGGGATGGCCGAGCTTGACGCCGAGCGCGCCGGGCAGCGCCTGGCCGATGCCGCCGCCGCGGGCGCCGACGTAATCGCCCGCGCGCTCGAACTGGACGGTGCGGGCCAGGTCGGGGCCGGCGGTGATCGACTCGTCGACCACGATCGCGTCGGGCGGCAGCGCGCCCTCGATCTCGGCCATGAAGCGCGGCATCGAGATCGGCGCGCTGTCCCAGCGCTTCGCCGCGCGTGTGCGCTGGGCCTGCGCGTCCTGGGCCTTGAGCGCGCGCAGTGCCTCGTTCCGCCCCGCGGCGGCCGAGCGGAAGGCGGCCGGGGCGTCGCGCTCCACCGCGCCCCGCAGGGCGGCGAGGGCCGCGCGCGGGTCGCTCACCAGGCCCAGCGCCACCGGGAGATTGTGGGCGAGTCGCTCGGGCGACGACTCCACCTGGATGGCGGCGGCGCCCGGTGGCAGCGGCGAGCCGGGCGCGTACCACACCTCCTCGAAGAACGGGCCGCCGACGAACAGCACCACGTCCGCGTCGTCGAGCGCCCGCCGGATGGCGACCGCGTCGAAGGGCAGGCCCAAGCGGAAGTTCGGATGCGCGCTCGGCACCACCTGGTGGGCGCGGATGCCCTCGCACCAGACCGCGGCGCCGAGCTGCTCGGCCAGCGCGGTCAGCTCCGCGGTCGCGCCCGCCGCGTCGTCGCCCACCACGATGGCCGGGCGCCGGCCGCCGAGCAGGAGCGCGGCGGCCGCCTCGATCCCGGCCGGATCGGGCGCGGGCGCGCGGTGCAGCCGCCCGGGCGGCATCGGGGCGAGCTCGGTCTCCTGCTCCATCACGTCGATCGGCAACGCGACGAACACCGGCCCCGCCGGCGGGTCGGAGGCGATCTTGAGCGCGCGGTGCATGATCAGCGCGAGCTCGTCGGCGCGCTCGACCTGGACGCTCCACTTGGTGAGCGGCGCCGCCATCGCCACCAGGTCGTGCCCGAGCACGGGGCCCCGCAGACGCAGGCGGGTGTCCTGCTGGCCCGCGGTCACCACGAGCGGCGCGCGGGCCTTGAAGGCGTTGTAGAGCATGCCGAGGGCGTTGCCGAGCCCGGGCGCCACGTGCACGTTCACCACCGCGACCCGCCCGGTGGTCTGGGCGTAGTAGCTGGCCGCGCCGAGGGCCACTCCTTCGTGCAGCGCCACGATGTAGCGGAGCTGCGGGTAGTCCAGCAGCGCGTCGAGGATGGGGCTCTCGGTGGTGCCGGGGTTGCCGAAGATGTACTCCACCCCGTGCCCGATCAGGCTCTCCATGAAGACCTGCCGGCCGCGCATGCCGGCTCCTACTCGTAGCTCCGCAAGATGCGCCCGGGCATGGCCCCGGTGTGCTTGCCGTCGTCGTAGAGCTGGGTGCCGGCCACGAAGGTGGCCTTGATCCCCTCCGACTCCGAGATCAGGCGCCGGCCGTTGCAGGGCAGGTCGTAGGCGTAGCGCGGGGTCTTGGCGGTCACGGTGGCCGGATCGAAGAGGACCAGGTCCGCGACCTTGCCCTCCGCGAGCACGCCGCGGTCCGGAATGCCGAACACGGTGGCCGGCACCTGGGTCAGCTTGTGGACCGCCCGCTCGAGCGTCAGCGCGCCGCGCCGGCGCACCCACAGGTCGAGCAGGGCGGTGGCGTAGCCCACGTCGCAGATGAAGTCGACGTGCGCGCCTCCGTCCGAGAGGCCGATCAGGCAGCGGTCGTCGGTGATGAGGCGCTCGATGCCGGCCGGGTCGAAGTTGAAGGTGGAGGACTGGAAGCGGGTGTCGAGGTCGTCGGCCAGGCCCAGGTCGAAGTAGGCGTCGACCGGGCGCTTGCCCTGGTCGGCCGCGATCTCCTCGATGGTGCGGCCCACGTGGGCGCGGAGCTCGGGCCGCCCCACCTCGAGCACGCGCATCTGCCCCCACATGTGGCTGCGCTTGCGGCTCTCCAGCTCGAGGCGGAAGGCCTCGCGGAACTCGGCATCGCGATAGAGCGCCATCTGCTCGGCGGGCGTCCGGTTGAACGCCCTCTGCCACGAGACGAAGGAGCCGAACATGGTCGGGCTCTTGAGATCGCCCTGGCTCATGATCGGGCGCGGGGTCACCTGCGGGATGGCCTGCTTCACGAGGTCGCCGAGCTTGGCGAAGGTCTGGTCGTGGTAGCCGGGCTCGCCCGGGTGGGCGAAGAGGGCCAGCCACGTCACCGGCCGCCCGCTCGCCCGCGTGATCTGGCGCAGCAGGTCGACGTCCTCGTCACTCACCGCGTACATGCCGCCCGAGTTCAGGATGATCTCGATCGCGCCGCGGCCGACGTCGTGGAGGCCGGCCACCACCCCGATCAGCTCCTCGCGGCTCGCGTTGCGGCAGGCCAGCGGCCGGCCCTGGTAGCCCACGTGGTTGCGCGAAGTGGTGGTGGTGAAGCCGAAGGCGCCCGCCTCCATGGCTTCCCGGAGCAGCCGGCGCATCCCCGCGATCTCGTCCGCGGTGGCCGCGCGCTCGAACGAGGCCTCGCCCATCACGTAGTGCCGGAGCGGGGTGAAGGCCACCAGCCCCGCCACGTTGATGCCGAGCCCGCTGCGGCCCACCGCGTCGAGGTACTGGCCGTAGCTCTCCCACTGCCAGTCGATGCCCGCCTTCATGACGTCGTAGGGGATGGCCTCGACGTTGACCAGGTCCTGCATCAGGATCTCGCGCGTCTCGGGACGCACCGGCGCCACGCCGACGCCGCAGTTGCCCATGATCACGGTGGTGACGCCGTGCCAGGGCGAGCAGGTGAGCATCGGGTCCCACGCGATCTGCGCGTCGTAGTGGGTGTGGGGGTCGACGAAGCCGGGGGCCAGGACGAGGCCGTCGGCGTCCATCACCCGGTCCGCGGTGTGCCCGTTCGACGGGCCCACGTAGCGAATCCTGCCGTCCGCCACCCCGAGATCGCCCATGAAGGCGGGCGCCCCGGTGCCATCGACGATGCGCGCGTTCCGGATCACGAGATCGAGCATGGCGCTCCCCTTTTCTCCACGTCGGGCGATGCAGGCCGGCGGCCCGGGCCGGTCGCCGGCGGCTCCCTTGCGTCCGCGCCTATAGAGGATGGCGAGTCCCGGCGACGGGGTCAAGCCTATATACTCGCGGCACCGAGCGATGCCGTCCGGCCGCCTCTCCGCCGCCCTCGAGGTCCTCGCGGTCGCCGCCCGCCTGGGCCTCACCTCCTTCGGCGGCCCGGTGGCCCATCTCGGCTATTTCCGCAACGAGTACGTCGTGCGGCAGCGGTGGCTCGACGAGCCGACGTACGCCGACGTGGTGGCCCTCTGCCAGTTCCTGCCCGGCCCCGCGAGCAGCCAGGTCGGCATCGCGGTCGGGATCCTCCGCGCCGGCATGCCGGGCGGGCTGGCCGCCTGGCTCGGCTTCACGCTGCCGTCGGCGCTGGCGCTGGTGCTGTTCGCCCTGTTCATCCGGGGCGCCGATCTCTCCGGGGCCGGCTGGCTGCTCGGTCTCAAGATCGCGGCGGTGGCGGTGGTGGCGCAGGCGGTGTGGGGGATGGCCCGCGCGCTCTGCCCCGACCGCGAGCGCGCCTCGATCGCGATCGCGGCCGCGCTCGTGGTGACCGCGTGGCCGGGGGCGTGGGGCCAGGTGGCGGTGATCGCGCTGGCCGGCGTGATCGGGCTCGGGCTCCTTCCCGCGGCGGCCGACGACAGCGCGACGCGCGTGCGCGTGCCGATCGGCCGGCCGCTCGCGGCCGCGGCCTTGACGCTGTTCTTCGCGCTGCTGCTGGTGCTGCCGATCCTGCGCTACACGACCGGCGCGCACGCCCTCGCCGTCTTCGACAGCTTCTATCGCGCCGGCGCGCTCGTCTTCGGGGGCGGGCACGTGGTGTTGCCGCTGCTGCAGGCCGAGGTGGTGCCGCCCGGCTGGGTGACGAGCGAGGAGTTCCTGGCCGGCTACGGCGCGGCCCAGGCGGTGCCGGGCCCGCTCTTCACCCTCTCCGCCTACCTGGGTGCGGTCATGCGCGGCCGGCCGAGCGGCTGGCTCGGCGCGAGCCTCGCCCTCGTCGCGATCTTCCTCCCCGCGTTCCTGCTCGTGGTGGGCGCGCTGCCGTTCTGGGACGCGCTGCGGGGGCGGCCGCGCTTCCGGGGGGCACTGCGCGGGATCAACGCGGCGGTCGTTGGTCTTCTGCTCGCCGCGCTCTACCACCCGGTGTGGACGAGCGCGATCCACGGGCCCGCCGACTTCGCTTTGGCCTTCGCCGCCTTCGGCCTGCTGACCTGGTGGAGCCTGCCGCCCTGGGTGGTGGTGGCCTTCGCGGCGGCGGGCGGCCAGGCGATCGCGCTGCTGCGCTGAGCGCGCGCCCCCGCGGCGCGCCCGGCGCCCGGGGTCAGCCCGCCAGCATCTCCACACGGAAGAGCGCGCCCGGATCCTCGACCGCGACCAGGTGGTGGATCGTGAACTCGTAGGCCTCGCCCGCGCGCAGATCCGAGGGCGAGAACGGGAACGCGAGGTTGCCCGCGATCGCCTGGCGGCCGGGGTAGGTGACGTGGAGCGCCACCGAGCGCGCGAGGGCCAGCACCGCGGCGGAGGTCTCCGCGTCGTCGGCGATCACCTCGATGATCAGC
>DASZJM010000416.1:0-6461 GCA_035948165.1 Candidatus Methylomirabilota bacterium | reverse complement strand
ACCCGCATCGTCTACGCGGGGCGGGTGGATCTGCTGGTCGCGGTCGAGGCGACCGCGATCGCGCTCTCCCTCGGGGCGGTGCTCGGCGCGGTGTCGGGCTACCGCGGCGGCTGGATCGATCAGGTGCTGATGCGGATCATCGACACCGTTCAGGCGTTTCCCTCGTTCATCCTCGCGATGGGGATCGCGGCGGCCCTCGGTAACAGCGTCACCAACATCGTCATCGCGATCGCGATCACCCACGTGCCCATCTACGGCCGCCTCATCCGCGGGGAGATGCTGCGCGTTCGTGAAACGGAGTATGCGGAAGCGGCGCGGACGGTGGGCAACCGCCAGCGCCGGATCATCTTCTACCACCTGCTGCCGAACTGCTTCCCCCCGGTGGTCGTCCAGGCCACACTCGCGATGGGCTTCGCGATCCTCTCGGTGGCCGCGCTCTCCTACATCGGGCTCGGCATCCGGCCGCCCACCAGCGAGTGGGGGGCGATGACCGCGGAGGGGGCCGGCTACATCGTCTCCGGCGAGTGGTGGATCTTCGCCTTCCCCGGCATGGCGATCATGGCCACCGTGCTCTCGTTCAACCTGCTGGGCGACGCGCTGCGGGACGTGTTGGACCCGCGGATGAAGGGCGTGTGACCGATCTGCTCGCGGTCCAGGACCTCACGGTGCACTTCGCCACCGACGAGGGCATCGTGCAGGCGGTGGACGGAGCGAGCCTCCGGGTGGGCCCGGGCGAGGTGGTCGGTCTGGTCGGCGAGTCGGGCTCCGGCAAGTCGGTGACCGCGCTCGCCATCCTGCGCCTGCTCCGCCCGCCCGCTCGGGTGATGGGCGGCCGGATCGAGTTCGACGGGCGAGACCTCCTGGCGTGCTCCGAGGAGGAGATGCGCGCGGTGCGCGGGGCGCAGATCTCGATAGTGTTCCAGAGCCCGCGGACGTCGCTCAACCCGGTGCTGCCGGTCGGCCACCAGATCGAGCGCCTGCTCGTGCAGCACGGCGCGGTCCCGCCGCGGGGGGCCCGCGCGCGGGCGGTCGAGATGCTGCGCGAGGTCGGCATCGGCGAGCCGGAGCGCCGTGCGCGGCAGTACGCCCACCAGCTCTCCGGCGGCATGTGCCAGCGGGTGATGATCGCGATGGCCCTCGCCACGAATCCCCGGCTGCTGATCGCGGACGAGCCGACCACCGGGCTCGACGTCTCGATCGCGGCTCAGATCCTGGACCTGCTGGGGGACCTCGGCCGCCGGACCGGGGCCGCGATTTTATTGATCACCCACGACCTGGGCGTGGTCGCCCACCGCTGCGACCGGGTGGTGGTGATGCACGCGGGGCAGACCGTCGAGTGGGCGCCGGTGCGGGCGCTCTTCCACGCGCCCGCCCATCCGTATACGCGGGCCCTCCTGCGGTCGATTCCACGCGTGGTGGGAACGGGGGAGATGGAGCCGATCCCCGGCTGGGTGCCGTCCCTGCTGGCGCCGCCGCCGGGCTGCCGATTCGCGCGGCGCTGCCCGCTGGCGCGGACCGAGTGCGAGGCGCCGGTCCCGGTCCGCGCCGTCGGCGGAGAGCACCGGGTGGCGTGCGTGGCCGCGGAGGCCTCGTAGTGGACGTGCTGGTCGTCGACGATCTGCAGATGCACTTCCCCCTGCGCTCGATCATCCCGTGGCGGGCGCCCCGCGTGGTGCGCGCGGTCGACGGGGTGTCGATCCGGGTGGCCGCCGGCGAGACCCTGGGCCTGGTCGGCGAATCCGGCTGCGGGAAGTCCACGCTCGCGCGGTGTGTGCTCCGTCTCGTCGAGCCGACCCGCGGCCGCGTGGTCCTAGACGACCAGGATCTCACCGCGCTCCCCGAGGAGGCGCTGCGGAGACGGCGGCGGGACATCCAGATGGTGTTCCAGGACCCGACCGCATCGCTCAATCCGCGCCTGAGCGTGGCGGCCACCGTGGAGGAGCCGCTCGCGCTCCACACGCCCCTGACCGGCGCGGCGCGCCGGGGGCGGGTGGACGAGGTGCTGGAGGAGGTCGGCCTCGGGGCCGGCCTGCGGGATCGCTACCCCCACCAGCTCTCCGGGGGTCAGCGCCAGCGCGTGAACATCGCGCGGGCCATCGCCACCCACCCGCGCCTGGTGGTGCTCGACGAGCCCACCTCGGCGCTCGACGTCTCGCTGCGCGCCCGGGTCATTTTGCTATTGGCCGAGCTCAAGCGCCGGATGGGCATGACGTACCTCTTCATCTCGCACGACCTGTCGACGGTGCGTTACCTGTGCGACCGCGTGGCGGTGATGTACCTCGGGGTGCTGGTCGAGGAGGCCCCGGCCGCCGAGCTCTTCGATCACCCCGCGCATCCTTACACGCGGGCGCTGCTATCGTGCATTCCCGTTCCGGATCCGGACGTCGCGCCCGTGCGCCTCACCCTGAGCGGCGAGGTGCCGAGCCCGATCGACATTCCGACGGGGTGCCGGCTCCGCGGCCGCTGCCCGCTCGCCCAGCCGGTGTGCGCGGAGCCGGTGCCGGTGCGGGAGATCGCGCCCGGGCACACGGTGGCCTGCCACCTCGTCTGAGCCCGGGCCTGCCGTTCACCGCTGCCGCTCGCCGGTCGGCGAGCGAGGAGACCCTCCGATGGCGATCGTGCGATACGTGCTCGCGAAGCTCCAGCCGGGTGTCAGCCGGGAGGACTACGAGAAGTTCGAGCGGGAGGTGGACTACGTGGTCGCGGGGCGGCTCAAGACGATCGTGAGCTACCGCACGCACCGGATCACCGCCGCCGATGCCCGTCTGGCGGGCGGACCGTGGGACTACATCGAGCGCATCGAGATCACCGACCGCGCCGCCTACGAGGCGGAGCTGGGCTCGATGGGGAAGGAGATGATCGACGAGCTGTACGCCAAGTACCTCGATCGCCGCTACACCACGTCGATCTGGTCGGAGCTGGTCGAGCCGTGACGGAGCTGGCCGGGCGGGTGGCCCTGGTGACGGGCGCCTCGCATGGCACCGGGGTGGACATCGCGCGCGCCCTGGCCGCGGCGGGCGCGCGGCTGGCCGTGCACTATCGCTCCGATCGCGCCGCCGCGGAGGCGCTGGCCGCGAGCCTTCGCGCCGGCGGCGCCGACGCCGCGATCTTCGCGGCCGACGTGGCGCGGCCCGACGACGTGCGCCGCCTGGTGGCCGAGGTGGGAGCGCGCCTCGGCCCACCCGCGGTGGTGGTGAACAACGCGGGCCCGTTCAACGACACGCGGTTCGGGGAGCTGGCCGAGGCGGACTGGGACTACGTGATGAGCGCCAACCTGAAGGCGGTCTACCTCACGGCCCAGCTGGTGGCGCCGGCCATGCGGCGCGCGGGCTGGGGGCGCATCGTGAATATCGGCGCCACGTCCGGCCGCGTGCGGACGCACGGCGTCTACGGCCTGGCCAAGGCGGCACTGCTCCCGCTGACCGAGGCGCTCGCGCTGGAGCTGGCCCCCGAGATTACCGTGAACGCGGTGGTCCCGAGCCAGATCGCGAGCCCGCGGACCGACGGCATGGCGGACTACAAGGCGGCCGCGATCGCCGGCACGCCGCTGGGCCGGCTCGTGACCCAGCCTGAGATCGGCCGGATGGTGGTCCGGCTCTGCTCCCCCGAGTTCGACTTCGTCACCGGCCAGGCGATCGTGATGGACGGCGGCCGGACGATCCCGCGCTTTCCGCGGCTCGACGTCTCACAGGAGTGACCGCTACTCCTGGTGGCAGGCGGTGCAGGCGAACGGAGAGCGGATCATGAGGGTCGGCGCGCCCGGGGCCGGATCCGCCTTCCGGAAGGCCTCCACGTTGGTGGCCGCGCCGGCGATGCGGGCCTCGAGCACCGCGCGATAGGGCCACGTCGGGAATTCCCGCGCGAGGCGGGCGTTGCCGTACATCGCCACCGCGGTATCGGGCTGGCCCGCCTTGACCAGCATGTCGCCGAAGTTGAGGAAGAAGCCCTCGAAGTTGTGCGGGGCGATCCACGAGTTCCAGCACACTCGCTTGGGGCCTTCGCGGGTCTCGAGGCGCATGTAGCGCGCGTAGTCCGGGCGGGCGCGGTCGACGGTCTCGCCGACGCACACGTCGAGGTTGCGCCACTGCTGCTCGAGGGCGTCCCGGTAGCGCGCGGACTCGGCGGGCTGGGCCGAGGCGGTGTAGCCGGCGGTGAACAGGTTGAACTCCGGCCACGCGGCCACCGCGTCCTTCATGGTGAAGAAGCCGCGCCGCACCATCTTCTCGTCCTTGTGGATGGTGCCCTCCGCCATCAGCAGGCTCGCGTAGAAGCCCAGGTAGCGCGCCTCCCGTGGATCGAGGCGCACCGCCTCCTCGAAGTACTTTCGCGAGAGCACCGCGTCGTCGGTGATCTCGGGCCGGACCGGCTCGTGCCGCGCCCGCTCGCCGAGACGCCAGATGTGCGTCCACCCGATGTGAGCGGCGGTCACCGGATCGTTGGGGTTGGCCAGGTAGGCGGCCTTCAGCGCGGTGAGCGCCTCCGGGATCCGGTCGTAGGCTCCGCCGTGCAGCGTGGACCAGAAGACCTTGTCCGCTTCGAGCGCGGCCGAGGTACGCTCGGCGCTCGCGGTCTTCTCCGGCGCGGCCCAGACCGCGATACGGCCGCAGCCGGCCGCGGCCGCGAGGGCGAGCGCGCCGCCCAGCAGCGTTCCCATGAGCACGTGACGGCGGATCATGACACCTTCTGGCGACGGTCCCTGCTAGGCGGGCGACCGTCCCGTCTTCGCCTCCTGGATCGCCTGCCAGACCCGATCGCTGCTCGCCGGCATGTCGAGCCGGCGCACGCCCAGCGGGGTGAGCGCGTCCATGACCGCGTTGAGCACCGCGGGCAGCGCGCCGACCGTCCCGGCCTCACCCGCGCCCTTGGCTCCGAGCGGGTTCAGCGCGGTGGGCACCGGATGGCTCTCGATCGCGAGGTCGCAGAAGGTGTCCGCCCGCGGCATCGCGTACTCCATGAACGACGCGGTGAGGAGCTGGCCCGAGTCGGGCTCGTACACCACCTGTTCCATCAGGGCCTGGCCCACACCCTGCGCCACGCCGCCGTGGATCTGGCCCTTCAGGGTGAGCGGGTTGATCACGGTGCCGACGTCGTCGGCGATCGCGTAGCGGTCGAGGGTCACCAGGCCGGTGTCCGGATCGATCTCCACCTCGCACACGTGGCAGCCGTTCGGCCAGGTGGCCTGCTTGGGCGAGAAGGTGCCGGTCTCGTAGAAGCCGGGCTCGACCCCGGGGGGCAGCTGGGCGGGCTGGAAGGCGGCGCGGGCGACCTCCTTCAGCGCGACCGCGCGGTCGGTGCCGACCACCGAGAACTTGCCGTCGCCGAAGCCCACGTCGGCCTCCGCCGCTTCGAGCATCCGCGCGGCGATCTTGCGGCCCTTGGCGATCACCTTGTCGGCCGCCATCCAGAGCGCGGTGCCCCCGATCACGGTGGAGCGCGAGCCCATGGTGCCCATGCCGAAGGCGACCCGATCGGTGTCGCCGTCGATGTAGCGCACGTCGCGCGGATCGATGCCGAGCCGCTCGTGGAGGACCTGCTTGAAGGTGGTCTCGTGACCCTGCCCCTGATTCTTGCTGCCCATGAGCACGGTGACGCTGCCGCTCGGGGCGAAGCGGATTTCCGCGAACTCGGGCTGCGGACCCGCCGCCTGCTCGATGGCGTTGACCACCGCGAGTCCGCGCAGCCGCCCGCGGGCCCGCGAGGCCTCGCGCCGCGCCGGGAAGCCGGCCACGTCGGCCAGGCGGAGCGCTCCGTCCATGCAGCGCTCGAACTCGCCACAGTCGTAGGTGACCCCGAGCGCGGTGCGGTAGGGCATCGCGGCGGCGGGGATCAGGTTCGTGCGCCGGAGCGCGAGGCGATCCATCCCGAGCTCGTGGGCCGCGTCGTCGATGAGCCGCTCGATGACGTAGGTCGCCTCCGGCCGGCCCGCGCCGCGGTAGGGCGCGGTGGCGTTGGTGTTGGTCAGCACCGCGTGCACCGCGACGTGCGCGGCCGGGAAGGTGTAGACCCCGACCAGGGTCGCGATGTTGCTGAAGGTGGCGAGCAGGTTGCGGTCGGAGGAGACGTAGGCGCCCACGTTGGCGAAGGTCTGCACCCGCAGGCCGAGGAAGCGCCCCTCCGCGTCGAGGGCCAGCTCGGCCTCGCTCACGTTGTCGCGCGCGTGCTCGTCGGCGGGGATCGCCTCGCGGCGCTCGCACTGCCACTTGACCGGACGGCCGACCTTGCGCGCGGCCCAGAGCACCAGGCGGTGCTCGGGGTACTGCCAGCCCTTGGTGCCGAACGCCCCGCCGATGTCGCCCGCGATCACCCGGATCTGGTGCTCGGGGATCTTGAAGATGTTGGTGGCGAGCGCGGTGCGTACCCGGTGCGGATACTGCACGTCGGCGTAGAGGGTGTAGCGGTCCTCGCCGGGGTCGTACACCCCGAGCGCGCCCCGCGGCTCCATGTACTGGGCGTGCACGCGG
>DASZJM010000415.1:0-11810 GCA_035948165.1 Candidatus Methylomirabilota bacterium | reverse complement strand
GGCCTTGCCCCGCAGAGCCAGCTCCCCGCAGGGCGTCGCCTTGACGCCGGCCGGCAGGGTGAGCCGGTCCAGCACCGCTCCCGAGGCGACCAGATCGAAGCCCGCCTGCTTGGCGTACTCCTCGAGGCGCGCGGCGGTGTTGAGGATGTCCCCGACGAAGACGATCTGCTGCCGCAGGTCGCCCAGCTCGCCGGCGGTGACCGTGCCGCCGTGGAGGCCGCCGCGGAAGGTGGGGCGCGCTCCGAACTCGCGCTCGTACCGGGCCGGGTTGCCCGAGACCGCGGCGCAGATCAGGAAGAAGCAGCGCACGCAGTTAGCCGCGCGGAGGCCCTTCTCGGTGGGCCAGGTGATGACGACCTCGTCGCCCGCGTACTGGTAGATCTCTCCCTTGGTCAGGAGCACCGGCTCGGTGAGATCGTCCACCACGCGGCGGAGCAGCTCGAAGTAGCGGGCGCTGCCGAGGCGCTCCGCGAGCTGGGTCGAGCCGGCCAGGTCCATGAACAGGAAGATGCGCTCCTCCGTCTTGGGCCGGGTGTAGACGCCGGTGACGAAGTACCCCAGCACGTTGCCGCCGATCATCCGGTTCATCTGCAGGATGAAGTGCACGGTGACCCCGACGATCACGAAGAAGGGCACCGCGTAGACCAGGTGGGCGTCGGTGAAGCTCCTCAGGAATCGCCGCGGATCGAGGCTGGTCACCACCTGGCCCGTGGCGCGGCCTACCAGGAACAGCACGAGCACGATCACGCAGGTGAGCGCGAGATCGGTGCGGAAGCCGAGGCGCCGGAACCACGCGCGGGCGCGTCCGTCCCGGACGAAGATGAGATAGCCGCCGGTGAGGAGGGAGACCAGCACCGCGTCGACGACGCCCTGGACCGCCTCGGCCACGGAGGCTCGGCTCGTCAGCAGGTTGAAGAAGGGGGTGATGGCGGCGGCCGCGAGCATGATCCCCGCGAGCTGACGACGGTGGATGCGCGTGCGGGCCGTGGCCATGCCGCGCATAGCATAGCCTCGCGTGCGCACGGTCTACCACCGCTGGCCGTACAATAGGGCGATGACCGTCGCCCGCGACAGCCGCACGTTTCCCGCCCGTCGCGACGCCTTGCCCCAGGTCGCCGCCTTCCTCGGCGACGTCTGCGCCGCCGCCGCGCTCGGACGCGAGACGTGCCTGCGGCTCACGCTCCTGGTCGAGGAGCTCTTCACCAACACCGTGGTGCACGGCCACGGTGCCGACAGCGAGGCGCCGGTGCGGATCGAGTGCGAGGTGAGCCCCGGCCGTATCGCGCTCACCTACGAGGACACCGGCCCCGCGCACGATCCCTTCGCCCGGGTGGTCGCCCCCGACGCGGACGCGAGCGTCGAGAACCGACCGGTGGGCGGGCTCGGCGTCCACCTGATCCGGGAGATGGCCCAGCACGTCGAGTACCAGAGGGCGGGAGACCGCAACCGCATCTCGCTGGTCGTCGCCACCCTCTCCTGACCCCGGCCGCGCGGCTCCGCGCCCGTGCCTAGGCAGGGGCGGGCGCTCCCTGCTACCATCCCCCGCGGAGGTCTCCCCCCATGAACTGGAAGTCCGAGATGGACGAGCTGAGGCGCCGCGAGGAGTTCGCCGAGCGGCTGGGCGGCGCCGAGCGCGTCAAGCGCCAGCACGACGGCGGGCGCTACACCATCCGCGAGCGCATCGACCGCCTGGTCGACGGGGGCAGCTTCCACGAGATCGGCAAGATCGCGGGCAAGGCGGCCTACGACGCCAAGAACGACCTGAAGGAGCTGAGCCCGTCGAACTTCGTCTTCGGCCGGGCGCGGCTCGACGGACGCCCGGTGGTGGTGGGCGGCGACGACTTCACAGTGCGCGGCGGCTCGGCCGACGCGACCATCAAGGGCAAGCACAACCAGTGCGAGCAGATGGCCAACGAGCTGCGCCTCCCTCTGATCCGGCTGGTCGAGGGCTCGGGGGGCGGCGGGTCGGTGAAGACGATCGAGACCACCGGGCGCGCCAACGTGCCCGGCGTCTCGGGCTGGGAGTGGGTGGTCAACAGCATCGGCACGGTGCCGCGCGTGGCCCTCGGCCTCGGCTCGGTGGCGGGCCTCGGGGCCGCGCACCTGGCCGCCGCGCATCTGTCGGTGATGGTGAAAGACAAGGCCGCGCTCTTCGTGGCCGGCCCGCCGGTGGTAGAGCGGCTCGGCCAGAAGCTCACCAAGAACCAGCTCGGCGGCTGGCAGATCCAGCTCAAGGCGGGGGCGGTGGACCTCGCGGTGGACACCGAGGAGGAAGCGTTCGCGGTGACCCGGCGCTTCCTCTCGTACCTGCCCTCGTCGATCTACGAGCTGCCCCCGCGCGGGCCGCGCACCGACGACCCCGAGCGGCGGGAGGAGTGGCTGGGCGACGCGATCCCGCGCGACATCCGCAAGCCGTACAAGATGCGCGCGATCATCGAGGCGGTGGTGGACCGCGACTCGTTCTTCGAGATCCAGCCGCTCTACGGGCGCGCCATCATCACCGGCCTGGCCCGGCTCGACGGCTGGCCGGTGGCGGTGCTGGCGAGCGATCCCTACTTCTACGGCGGGGCGTGGACCGCCGACACCTGCCAGAAGGTGGAGCGCTTCGTCGACTTCGCGCAGACCTTCCACCTGCCCGTCTTCTACCTGGTGGACTGCCCGGGCTTCCTCATCGGGCTCGAGGCCGAGCAGACCGGCACCATCAAGCAGGGGGTGCGCGCGATGTCGGCCATCTGGCAGTCCACCATCCCGTGGTGCGCGGTCATCGTCCGCAACGTGTTCGGGGTGGCCGGCGCGGCCCACAAGCCGGGGGCGCGCTACGGTCCCCGCTACGCGTGGCCCTCGGGGCGCTGGGGCTCGCTGCCCCTCGAGGGCGGCATCGAGGCCGCGTACCGCGCCGATCTCGACGCGGCCGACGACCGCGCCTCGAAGATGATCGAGATCGAGGAGCGGCTGCAGAAGCTCCGCTCCCCGTTCCGCTCGGCGGAGACGTTCTGGATCGAGGAGATCATCGACCCGCGCGCCACCCGGCCGCTGCTCTGCGAGTTCGCGGAGCTGGCCGCGCCGCTGCGGGAGGCGGGGGCGTATACGCATCGGATGCGGCCGTGATCCTCAGCCTCAACCACCCCTCACCCTGCCCTCTCCCCTGAGGGGAGAGGGGGAGGAGGAGGAAAGGCTCTTATGTATCAGGCGTTCGATCTGCACGGCAAGACCGCGATCGTGACCGGCGGCAACAGCGGCATCGGCCTCGGGATGGCGGAGGCCCTCGCGCAGGCCGGCGCGGCGGTGTGCATCTGGGGCACCAACGAGGAGAAGAACCACACCGCGCTGGCCCGCCTGCACGCGATCGGTGGCAAGGCGATGGCGCTGCGCTGCGACGTGAGCGACGAGGCCGCGGTGGACCGCGGCTTCGCCGAGACCGTCTCGACCCTGGGCGGCGTCGACGCCTGTTTCGTCAACGCGGGCGTCTCCGGCCGGGGAGCGGCGGCCAGCTTCGCGGAGATGACCACCCAGGAGTGGCACCGGGTGCTGGCGGTGAACCTCGACGGCGCCTTCTTCACCCTGCGGGCGGCGGCGCGGCACATGATCGGGCGCGGGGAGGGCGGCTCCCTCGCGGTCACCGCGAGCCTGGCCGCGCTGGAAGGCTCGCCGCTCAGCGCGCACTACGCGGCGAGCAAGGGCGCGATGCTCTCGGTGATGCGGGCGCTCGCGGTGGGGCTCGCGCGCCACAAGATCCGGGTGAACGCCATCGTGCCGGGCTGGATCGAGACGCCCATGACCGAGAAGGCGGTGCACGGGGACGCGTTCAAGACCCGCGTGCTCCCGCGCGTGCCCGCGCGGCGCTGGGGCACCGGCGGCGACTTCGGCGGCATCGCGGTCTACCTCACCAGCGACGCCAGCAACTACCACACCGGCGACACCTTCGTCATAGACGGCGGCTACGCCATCTTTTAAGAGCCTCTCCTCCTCATACCCCTCTCCCCTCAGGGGAGAGGGCAGGGTGAGGGGTGGTTGAGGGGCGCGGTGAGGTGTGGGCGACCCTCAACCCTCCCTCCACTCCCCAGGCCGCAACCCCCCAAGCCCATACGCCCCCACCGCCACCCGAATCAACCGCAGCGCAGGAAACCCCACCGCCGCCGTCATCCGCCGCACCTGCCGGTTCCGCCCCTCCGTGACCCCGATCTCCACCCACGCAGTCGGAATCGCCGCCCGCCATCGGATCGGCGGCTCGCGCGCCCAGAGCCCCGGCGGCTCCTCGATCAGCCGCGCCCGCGCCGGCCGCGTCGGCCCGTCCTTCAGCACCAGCCCGGTGCGCAGTCGCGCGAGCGCATCCTCGTCGGGCACGCGCTCCACCTGCACCCAGTAGACCTTCTCCACGCGATGGCGCGGATCGGCCAGGCGCGCCTGCAGGGCCCCGTCGTCGGTCAGGAGGAGCAGCCCCTCGCTGTCCGCGTCGAGGCGTCCGGCCGGGTAGACACCGGGCACCGCCACGTAGTCGGCGAGGGTCGGCCGCCCACCGGGATCCGTGAACTGGCAGAGCACGCCGAAGGGCTTGTTGAGGAGGATCAGCACCGCGGCGGCGTCATTCGGGCTCGAGCAACGCCATCTGCCGCGGGTCCAGCTCGAGCCAGACCTTCTCGTCCAGGTCGAAGACCTCGTGCGGGCGCGCGGTGACCCGCAGGGCCAGGGCGCTGCCCGCGGGCCGCACCGTGTAGTCCCAGTGCTCACCCAGGTACGCGCGCTGGGCCACCACCCCGGGGACGACGCAGACGCGGTCGGAGGCGGGCGGGGACTGCCGGTGGAGGTGGATCGACTGCGGGCGGAGCGAGAAGCTCACCTGGCCCTGGAGCGCGGCGGCCTCGGCGAAGTGGTCGCGCGCGATCGTGAAGTGGTCGAAGACCACGTCGCCGCCACGCACGAGCCCGCCCAGCAGGTTGGTGCGCCCGATGAAGCCGGCCACGAAGCGCGTGCGTGGCCGCGCGTAGAGCGCGCGCGGGGCGTCGACCTGCTCGATCCGCCCCTGGTGCATGACCGCGATGCGATCGGAGGTCACCATGGCCTCCGCCTGGTCGTGCGTCACGTAGACGGTGGTGATGTGGAACTCGTCGTGCAGGCGCCGGATCTCGTAGCGCATCTCCTCGCGCAGGTTCGCGTCGAGGTTGCTGAGCGGCTCGTCCAGCAGCAGGACCGCCGGCTGGACCACGATGGCCCGGGCCAGCGCCACCCGCTGCTGCTGGCCCCCCGACAGCTCCTGAGGGTAGCGGCCGCCCAGGTGCCCCATCTGCACCACGTCGAGGATGCGCTGGACCTTCACGCGCATCTCGTTCTTCGGCGTCCGGCGCACCTCGAGCCCGAAGGCCACGTTCTCGGCCACCGTCATGTTCGGCCAGATCGCGTAGCTCTGGAAGATCATCGACATGTTGCGCTTCTCGGGCGGCAGCGTCGAGCCGGCCGCGGAGATCCGCCGGCCGTCCATGTCGATGGTGCCCTCGCTCGGCTCGAGGAAGCCCGCGATCATCCGCAGGGTCGTGGTCTTGCCGCAGCCGGAGGGGCCCAGCAGCGAGACGAACTCGCCGGGCTGCAGGGTGAGGGAGAAGCGGTCGACCGCGGTCACCGTCCCGAAGCGGCGGCTGACGTCGGTGAGGACCAGACGGCTCACGTGGCGGTCCTCCGCAGGAGGAAGTCGCGGCCAACCATCCGGAAGCCCACCAGCACCAGCGCCACCGTGACCACCACCAGGATCAGGCCCATGGAGGAGAGCACCTCGAAGTTGCCCTCGTCGCTCTTGTCGAAGAGGAGCACCGACAGCACCTGGGTGCCGGTGGTGTAGAGGAAGATCGCGGAGGACAGCTCGCGGGTGGCCGGGATGAACACCAGGATGAAGGCACCCGCGAGCCCTCTCTTGAGAAGGGGCGCGACGATTCGACGTAGGGACAGGAGCCGGCCGGCGCCCAGGATGCGGGCCGCGTCCTCCAGCTCCGGGTTGATGCTGCGGAGCGCCGCGTCGCTGTTCGTGTACGCGATGGGGAGAAAGCGGGTCGCGAAGGCCAGGATGAGGATCCACGCGGTGCCGTAGAGCACGAGCGGCTTCGTGGTGTAGGCGGCGTAGAACCCGATCGCGAGCACGATGCCCGGGATGACGAACGGCGCCATCGCCACGTAGGTCAGCGCGCGGCCGAGCGGCACCAGGCGACGGGCCACGATGTAGGCGATGGCGAGCGCGAGGGTGAGTGCGATGACGGAGGCCGCCGCCGCGTACACGAAGGTGTTGAGCGTGGCGGCCCGGGTGGCGGTCTGGTCGAAGAGCACGAAGCGCAGGTTGCGCAGCGTGACGTTGTCCCAGGCGAAGCCGCGGCCCCAGGCCCGCGCGAAGGCGGCCTGCAGCACCACCAGCATCGGCAGGAAGAACGAGAGCGAGGTGACGAGCAGGCAGTAGCCGAGCAGCGCCCAGCGCCAGGGCCCCAGGCGCACCAGCCGGCGCTCGCCCCCCTTGCCGGTCAGCGCCACGTACCCCTTGCGGGCGATGACGCGGTACTGCAGCCAGAAGAGGAACACGGTGACGAGCAGCAGCGGCATCGCGTAGGCCGCCGCCTCCTGCACGCGCGGCGGGAACTCGAACATCTGCCACAGCATGGTGGTCATGACCTGGAAGCGCGCGGGCAGGGCGATCAGGGCGGGCGCCCCGAAGAGCGCGATGGACTCGAGGAACTCCACGATGAACGCGCCCAGGATTGCGGGCAGGGCCAGGGGCAGGGTGACCCGCAGGGTGGTGCGCAGCGCGCCCGCCCCGAGGGTGCTGGCCGCGTCCTCCATCTCGGAGGAGATCAGGTCGAGCGCGGAGCGGGTGAACACGAACATGTAGGGGAACGAGTAGCAGGCGATGACCAGCACGAGCCCGGCCTTGCTGTAGACGTTGAAGGGCCCCGCCGCGGCCGTGGTCAGCGCGGTGTAGGCGCGGTTGAGCCAGCCCGCGTTGGGGCCGGCCAAGAGGATCCAGGCCACCGCGCCCAGGTAGTTCGGCATGATGAAGGTGCCGAGCACCGCGGCCCACACGAGCCCCTTGCCCGGCATGTCGGTGCGCGACACCGCCCACGCCATCGGCACCCCGAACACGGTGCAGACCACGGCCACCGCGAGACCGATGACCAGCGAGTTGATCAGCGCCTCCACGTGCCGCCAGCGCCCGTAGGCGGCCACGTAGTTCGCGAGGGTGAAGGCGCCGGTCTCGGGATGCTGGAAGCTCGCCCACAGGAGGCGGGCGAGCGGGTTGATCACGAGCAGGAGCAGCAGCGCGATCAGGAGCAGCCAGACGACGAAGGACCTCTCCCGCATCGCGCGGCGGCCGGCCTCAGATCCCGAAGGTCTCCCGGAAGAGCTCTTTGACCTCCGGGATGCCCTTCTCGATCTCGGCTGCGGTGGGCCGGATCGTCTTGACCTCCGCGATGGACTTGGCGCCCGCCATCGGCTTCACGTTCTTGTTCACCGGGTCCTGGTGCTGCTGGACCATGATCTGGCTGGACTCGCGGCTCAGCAGGTACTCCATGAGGAGCCGGGCCGCGTTGGGAGCGGGGGCGTTCTTCACGATGCCGGAGGCGGAGACCATGAGGACCGCGCCGTCCTCCGGGTAGACCACCGCGAGCGGGTTGCCCTTGGCGCGGCTCTCGAGCGTGGTGGCGGAGGGCCCCGCGGCGACGATCGACTCCTTGGCGTTGAGCATGGTCACGGTGTCGTTGATCGACCGGCCGATGCGGGGCTTGTTCAGCTCGAGCTTCTTGAAGTAGTCCCAGCCGTAGAGCTTCTTCATCTGCACGACCCAGGTGCCCACGTACCCGCTGAAGCCGGGGTGGCCGATCGAGACCTTGTTCTTCCACTTGGGGTCGGTGAGGTCGGTCCACTTCTTGGGCGCTTCCGCGGGCGACACCACGCTCGTGTTGTAGGTGATGAGCACCAGGCCGGCCGCGGTGGCGGTGAAGAGCCCGTCGGGATCGTTGAAGGAGCGGAAGGCGTCGACGAGCTCGTCCGCGGTCTTCGGCTTGTAGGGCTGGAGCCACCCGTCCTGCTTCATCCGGGTGTAGTGGCTCTGGTCGGTGGAGCTGATCACCGAGCACTGGGCGATGCCCGCCTTCTGGTCCTGGGCCAGGCGCTGATAGGCCACCTGGGCGGTGGTGCGGACGTAGTTGCACTTCACGCCCGGGTACTTCTTCTCGAAGCCCTGGCAGACCGCGGCCGCGGTCTCCGAGTCGTAGTGGGCGGTGTACCAGGTGAGCTCCTTCTCCTTCTTGGCCGCCTCGTAGAGGCCCGGCTCCCCGTCGAACGCGAGCGCGGCGGCCGCGCCGCCGAGGCCGAGGACCAGCGTGAGCGCGAGGACCGCGATGCGGGCCATGGCGACTAGCGCCCGGTGAAGCGCGGCGCGCGCTTTTCCACGAAGTGGGCCACGCCTTCCTTGAAGTCCTCCGCCCCGAAGCTTCGCCGCATCTCCTCGTTGCCCACCGCGGTCGCCTCCGCGAGGGTCTGGAATTGCGCCTCCCAGATCTGCCGCTTCATCACCCGGATCGAGCGCGGGGAGACCAGATCGGCGAGCTCGCGGCCGTAGGCGCGCACCGCGTCGATCAGCGCAGCGGCCGGATGCACCTGCGAGACCAGCCCCATCGCGAGCGCCTCCGCCGCGGTGAACTTGCGGCCGGAGAGGAGCAGGTCGAGGCCGTGCTGGAGGCCCACCAGGCGGGGCAGCATCCAGCTCACCCCATGCTCGGCGATGAGCCCGCGCCGGGAGAACGCGGTGGTGAACACCGCGCTGTCGGACGCGATGCGCAGATCGCAGTAGAGCGAGACCACGAGGCCGAGGCCCGCGGTGGCCCCGTTGAGCGCGGCGATGATCGGCTTCGGCACCATCGGGAAGTAGGCGTAGGGCCCGCGGAAGTCGTCCCGGATCGCGGCGTCGGCGGTAGGCCCCGTCTCCTCCACGCTCGCCGCGGTCCCCGCGTCGACGATGCCCGAGAGCATCTGCATGTCCGCCCCGGCGCAGAAGCCGCGCCCGGCGCCGGTGAGCACGATCACGCGCACCGCCTCGTCGCGCGCGGCCTCGTCCATCGCCTGGCGCACCTCGCGCCCCATCACGCCGGTCCACGCGTTGAGCCGGTCGGGACGGTTCAGGGTGACGGTAGCGATGCGGTCCCGCACCTCGTAGAGGATCTGCTCGTAGCCCATGTGGCGCGCTCCTTCGCGGTTGTCGCCGCCGTCGAGGCGGCCGAGGCCGCATGATAGCGCGGCTCTCCTCGGGCCGCCATCCTCAGCGGTGATGGGATGCGCGGTCGATGGCGGCACCGGCGAGGAGGGCGACGATGGCGACCAGGGCCGAGAGGGCGGCGAAGACGGCCCAGGCCATCGAGTAGGAATTGGCGGCCTCCAGCAGCAGGCCGAACACCGGTGGGCCGACGAGCAGCCCGAGCACGATCGCCGCGAAGGCCACGCCGCTCAGCAGGCCCGCCTCGCGCGGACCGCCGGCCTCGGCGCTGATCACGAAGAAGATGCCGACCCACCCGTAGGCGCCGATGCCGGTCGCGAAGGCGAGGAGCCCGGCGGCGAGCGGCGAGGTGGCGGGCCAGGCGGCATAGAGTGCGAAGATGACCGCGCCCACCGCGCCGGTGAAGGCGAGCCACATCGACCGCCGGCCGGTGAACCAGCGGTCACTGGCCGCGCCAAGCGCGAGCCGCGAGACCGCCCCGCCGGCCTGCGAGGCGGCCACCAGGAGGCCGGCGCCGATCTTGTCGAAGCCGAGGGCCTGGATGGTGAAGAGCGGCAGGTAGCTCAAGACCGCGGCCTGCACCATGCCGAGCACGAAGCCGGTCGCGAAGAAGATCACCAGGGCGGGCCGCCGCGCCCACCACCAGCTCGAGCCGGTCGCGCCGCGCTCTCCGGGACTCGCGGCGCGGCCTCCGGCGCGGAACGCGCCGAGGGGGCGCCAGCCCAGCGCGACCGGCAGCGCCACCACCACGGCGCAGGCGCCGACCGCGTACCGCCAGCCCAGGGCGGCCGCGATCGCGGGCAGGACGAGGGCCGAGATCAGCCCGCCCAGCGTGAGGCCCATCTGCTTCACGCCCATCGCGATGCCGCGCTCGCGCACCGGGAAGACGTCCATGATCGCCTTGCCGAGCGTGGGATTCACCACGCTCCAGCCCGCGCCAGCCACGAAGAGGCAGAAGAGGAAGGCGAGGAAGCCGGGCGCGAGCGCGGCGGCCAGCAGCCCGCCCGCGCCGAGGGCGAGCCCGCCGAGGAACGCGGGGCGCACCCCGAGACGATCGGCGAGCCGGCCGCCCGGCAGCGAGAAGAGCAGCCCCGCGAGATAGATCGACGGCACGATGAAGGCGACCTGGAAGCGGGTGAGGCCCAGGCCCTCGACCAGGCTCGGCGACAGCGGCGAGATCCCCAGCATGCCGAAGGCGCCCGCGCCGTATGATGTCGTCAGAATCGCCAGGAGCCGCCAGCGAGCGTCGTCAGAGACAGGAGCGTCCATGAAGATCCATCATCTGTTCGTCGATCAGAAGGGCGAGTCCCATTTCGAGGACATGGAGATCCCGTACGTCGAGACCAGCCGCGCGGGCCGGCTCTCGGCCCGCCTGCCCGCGACCGGGATCATCTTCCGGGAAGTGCAGCCGGACTATGATCTCGACTGGCACCCGGCGCCGCGCCGCCAGTACATCATCAACCTCGACGCGGGCGTGCAGATCACCGCGAGCGACGGCGAATCCCGCCGCAGCGGTGCCGGCGCGGTCATCCTCGTCGAGGACACGTGGGGCAAGGGTCATCTCTCGAAAGCCCTGGACGGCAAGCTGCGCCACTGCATCTTCGTTCCTATCGAATAAGGGGGCCGAGAAGGGTCCAGATGCGAGGCGACGCCCTCGGCCGCCCGCGAGGCGTACTCTCCGTACGTCGAGCGGTGCGGCCGAGGGCGTCAACGAAGCAGATGGGCCCTTATCGGCCCCCTACGTGCGGTTGGCGAGGACGAGAGTGCCCGCGGCGGAGAGCATGCCGCCCATGCCGTTGACCAGCGAGCACGAGGCGCCGGGGACCTGGCGCGCGCCGGTCTCGCCGCGGAGCTGGCGGGTGGCCTCGATGATCGGGAAGATGCCGTACATGCCGGAGTGGGTGTAGGAGAGGCCGCCCCCGTTGGTGTTGATGGGCAGGCTGCCGCCCGGGGTGGAGCGGCCCTCGCTGAAGAACTGCACGCCCTCGCCGGGCTTGGCCAGACCGAGCGACTCCAGCATGATCGGCGGCCCCGATGTGAAGGCGTCGTAGAGCATGATGTGGTTGAAGTCCTTGCCCGAGACGCCCGCCATCGAGAACGCGCGCTCGCCGGCCAGGCGGGTCGCCGCGCTCACCGACAGGCTGTCCATCTGGGTCACCATCACGTGCTCGGTGGCCTCGCCGAAGCCGCGCACGTAGACCGGGGCCTTGGCGCAGTCCTTGGCCCGATCCGCGCGGGTCAGCACGACCGCGCCGCCCGCGTCGGTTACGAGGCAGATGTTGAGCAGGTTGAACGGGTAGGACACCGGGCGCGAGCTGAGCACGTCGGCCACCGTGATCGGATCGCGGAAGCGGGCCTTGGGGTTGAGCGCGGCCCACTTCCGGGTCGACACCGCGACCTGCGCCCACTGCTCGAGCGTGGTGCCGTAGTCGTGCATGTGCCGCGTGGTGATCATGCCGAAGTAGCTCGTGGCCCCGCCGAAGCCGTAGGGGAACTCGAACTGGCCGCTGAGCGCGGTGTCGCGGCTGCGGGTGACGCCGGTGCCGGAGCGGCCGCTCTCGCCGTG
>DASZJM010000414.1:0-1843 GCA_035948165.1 Candidatus Methylomirabilota bacterium | reverse complement strand
CGCGGCGGGGCCGCCGACCGCCGCGCGCATCGGCCGCGACTCGGCCGAGCGCCGCCACATCGACCCCGCCATCGAGTGCATCGGCTGCGGCATGTGCATGTCGGCCTGCACCATGGTGGCCAACGATCCGCGCTTCCCGGGTCCCGCCGCCCTGAACCGCCTGTTCACCTTGGAAGAGGACAGCCGCGACGTGGGCCATGCCGGGCGAGCCGCGGTGCTGCTGAGCGAGGACGCGCTCACCCGGTGCCACACCCAGGCCAACTGCACCGAGGTCTGCCCCATGGAAATCTCCCCGACCCAGTCGATCCTCGCGCTGCGCCGCCGCGCCGCCCGCCGCCTCTTCTTCTGAACCGGCCCTGACCTCCTCGACCTGTCTCTTCTGCCAGATCGCGCGCGGCCAGACCCCGGCGGCGCGCGTGCTGGAGTCGGAAACCGTGATCGCGTTCCTCGACCACCGGCCGCTCTTTCCCGGCCACTGCCTGGTGATCCCCCGCGAGCACGTGGAGACGCTCGGCGATCTGCCGAGCCCGCTGACCGCGCCGCTCTTCGACGTGGTCGCGGCGGTGGCGCGGGCCCTCGAGGCCGGGCTCGGCGCCGACGGCACCTTCGTGGCGATCAACAACCGGGTGAGCCAGAGCGTGCCGCACCTGCACGTGCACGTGGTGCCGCGGCGGCGCGGTGACGGCCTGCGCGGCTTCTTCTGGCCGCGCGGGCGCTACGAGAGCCCGGCCGCGATGGAGGACACGCGCGCCCGCATCGCCCGCGCGCTCGCGGGCGGCTGAGGCGCGGGCGCGCCGGCTCAGCGGCCGGCGCGGTGCTCGGCGGGGCGCAGACCGCCCGAGAGGTTGGACGCGCTGTTGATCAGGGCGATGTGGGAGAGGGCCTGCGGGAAGTTGCCGAGCTGGCGGCGGGCGCGCGGGTCGTACTGCTCGGCGAGCAGGCCCACGTCGTTGCGGAGGCCGAGGAGCCGGTCGAAGAGCCGCCGGCCCTCGTCGCGCCGGCCCTGTAGCACCAGGTTGTCGACCAGCCAGAACGAGCAGGCCAGGAACACGCCCTCGCCGGCGGGCAGGCCATCCACGCCCGACTCGGTGGTGTAGCGCTGCACCAGGCCGTCGACCAGCAGCTCGCGCTCGATGGCGGCCACCGTGCCGCGCACCCGCGGGTCCTCCGGCGGCAGGAAGCCCACGAGCGGGATCATGAGCAGGCTCGCGTCGAGCTCGCGGCCGCCGTAGGCCTGCACGAAGGCGTCGCGGGATTGGTCGAAGCCGCGGCGGCAGACGTCGGCGTGGATCGTCGAGCCGAGCGCGCGCCAGCGGTCCGGCTCGCCGCCGTCGACCGCCGCGCTCAGCTTGGCCATGCGATCGGCGGCCACCCACGCCATCACCTTGGAATGGGTGAAGTGCCGGCGGGGCCCGCGCACCTCCCAGATGCCCTCGTCGGGCTCGGTCCACACCGACTCCAGGTGCTCCATCAGCTTGGTCGCCACGCGCGAGCCCTCCGGGTCCCGCTCGAGCCCGGCGCGCTGGGCCGCGAAGGCGGCGTCGAGCATCTCGCCCCAGACGTCGAGCTGGAACTGGGAGTGGGCCGCGTTGCCGATGCGCACCGGCGCCGAGCCCGCGTAGCCCGGCAGCCACGGCAGCTCGAGCTCGGTGAGCCGCCGTTCGCCCCGGGTCCCGTACATGACCTGCACCTGCTCGGGCGTGCCCGCGAGCGCGCGCAGGAGCCACTGCCGCCAGGCGCGCGCCTCGTCGAGGTAGCCGCCCAGCACGAGGGCGTAGAGCGCGAACGTCGCGTCCCGCACCCAGCAGATGCGGTAGTCCCAGTTGCGCACGCCGCCGAGCTT
>DASZJM010000413.1:0-6293 GCA_035948165.1 Candidatus Methylomirabilota bacterium | reverse complement strand
CCGCTCGTGGACTGGCCGATGGGGAGCATCATGGCGGGCTGGCCGGTCAGGTTGAACCAGACCGTGAACGGCGAGAAGGCGAAGACGCGGCGCCAGTACTCCTCCACGTCGTCCATCATCATGTCGATCCAGCCGAGCTTGACCGGTAGCTGGCCGAGCCCGGGGGTCAGCAGCACGTCGTAGCGCGAGTGGAAGGCCGCCATCTGCCGACCCAGCCGGTGGGCGGTCTGGGTGGCGCGCACGTAGTGCGCCGAGCTGGTGCGCTCGCCGATGCGGGCGGTATGCCAGGTGACCGTCTCCACCTCGCCCTCCACCGCGGGCCGTCCCGCGGTCGGGTGGGTCGAGAGGTTCACCACCGTGTTCACCGCCGCGAGGGTGATGAACGTGGGGATCACCGCGCCGCGCTCGATCTCCGGGTCGGCCTCCTCCACGTGATGACCGAGCTGGGCGCAGAGCCGCGCGGTGTCCTGCAGCGTCGCGAGGCTCTCGGGATCGACGGGCACGCCGTTGGGCGGCACCGTGGTGTAGGCGATGCGGAGCGGACGCGCCGGCGCGCCGCACTCCTGCAGGTAGGGCCGGGCGGGCGGCGGGGCGGTGTAGGGGTCGCCCGGCCCGGGGCCGTGCGTGGCGTCGAGCAGCGCCGCGCTGTCGCGCACCGAGAGCGTCACCGCGTGCTCGGTGGAGCAGCCGCCCAGGCCCTCGCCGGTGACCGGCGCGAAGGTGTTGCGGCCGCGGGTGGGCTTGAGCCCGACCAGCCCGCAGCTCGCGGCGGGGGCGCGGATCGAGCCGAAGCCGTCGCTGGCGTGCGCCATCGGCAGCATGCGCGCGCCCACCGCGGCGGCGGCCCCGCCGCTCGAGCCGGAGGAGATGCGGGTCGGGTCCCACGGGTTGCGGGTGGGACCGTAGAGCCGGGGCTCACAGGTGAGCGACAGCCCGACCTCGCAGCTGTTGGTGCGGCCGAAGATCACGAGGCCGGCCCGCTTGAGCCGGGCCACGTTCTCGCTGTCGAAGGTGGACGGCGGGGTGTCGGCGAAGAAGCGGCTGCCCCGCGTCATGGTCACCCCGGTGAGCGGGGCGCCCAGGTCCTTCAGGAGGAACGGCACGCCGCGGAATGGCCCGTCCGGCAGCCCGTCGGAGATGGCTCGGCGGGCGTAGTCGTAGAGCGGCATGATGACCGCGTTCACGGTGGGGTTGCGCGCGTCCACCCGCGCGATGGCCGCCTCGAGCAGCTCGGCGGGCGTGACCTTCCCGCGCCGCACGAGGTCGGCCAGCCCCAGGGCGTCGTACTGCTCGTAGTCCGCGAACGCGGCCATCGGCCTACTGCTTCACGTAGAGCTGGCTGCCCGCCTTCTTGAACTCGGCCGCCTTCTCCCGCAAACCCTGGACCACCGCGGCGGTCTCGCTCGCGATGCCGTGCTTGGCCGCGTAGTCGCGCACGTCCTGGGTGATCTTCATGGAGCAGAAGTGCGGCCCGCACATCGAGCAGAAGTGGGCGATCTTCGCCCCCTCCGCGGGCAGGGTCTCGTCGTGGAAGGAGCGGGCGGTCTCGGGATCGAGCGAGAGGTTGAACTGATCCTCCCACCGGAACTCGAAGCGGGCGCGCGAGAGGGCGTCGTCCCACTCGCGGGCCCTGGGATGGTTCTTGGCCAGGTCGGCGGCGTGGGCCGCGATCTTGTAGGCGATGACCCCGTCCTTTACGTCCTGGCGGTCGGGCAGGCCGAGGTGCTCCTTGGGCGTCACGTAGCAGAGCATCGCGGTGCCGTACCAGCCGATCATGGCCGCGCCGATCGCGGAGGTGATGTGGTCGTAGCCCGGCGCGATGTCGGTGGTGAGCGGACCCAGGGTGTAGAACGGCGCCTCGTGGCAGACCGCGAGCTGCCGGTCCATGTTCTCCTTGATCAGGTGCATCGGCACGTGGCCGGGCCCCTCGATCATCACCTGGCAGTCCTGCTCCCACGCCACCGTGGTCAGCTCGCCCAGGGTGTCGAGCTCGGCGAACTGGGCGTCGTCGTTGGCGTCGGCCTGGCAGCCGGGCCGGAGGCCGTCGCCCAGCGAGAAGGCCACGTCGTAGGCGGCCATGATCTCGCAGATCTCGCGGAAGTGGGTGTAGAGGAAGGACTCCTGGTGATGGGCCAGGCACCACTTGGCCATGATCGAGCCGCCGCGCGAGACGATGCCGGTGAGGCGTTTGGCGGTCAGCGGGATGTAGCGCAGCAGCACCCCGGCGTGGATCGTGAAGTAGTCGACACCCTGCTCGGCCTGTTCGATCAGGGTGTCGCGGTAGACCTCCCAGGTGAGATCCTCCGCCTTGCCGTTCACCTTCTCGAGCGCCTGGTAGATCGGCACCGTGCCCACCGGCACCGGCGAGTTGCGCAGGATCCACTCCCGGGTCTCGTGGATGTTCTTGCCGGTGGAGAGATCCATGATGGTGTCGCCGCCCCAGCGGGTGGCCCACGTCATCTTCTCGACCTCCTCCTCGATGGAGGAGGACACCGCGGAGTTGCCGATGTTGGCGTTGATCTTCACCAGGAACTTCCGGCCGATGATCATCGGCTCGCTCTCCGGGTGATTGATATTCGACGGGATGATGGCGCGCCCGCGCGCCACTTCGTCGCGCACGATCTCCGGGCTCATGCCCTCGCGCAGGGCCACGAACTCCATCTCCGGCGTGATCTCACCGCGCCGCGCGTAGTGCATCTGGGTGACGCGCTGGCCGGGCTTGGCCCGGAGCCCCCAGCGCCCCCCCGCGCCGGGCTCCACGTCGTTGCGCGAGAGGATCCAGTGGCGCCGCAGCGGCGGCAGGCCCTGCTTCACGTCCGGCGTGTAGTCGGGATCGGTGTAGAGCCCGCTCGTGTCGTAGAGGCGGATGCGCTCGTCGTTCGAGAGCGTGACCTCGCGGACCGGTACTCGCACCGAGGGATTGGAGCCGGACACATAGATCTTTCGGTTGGACATGCAGGGCCTCCCTTCGCTGGCATTACCCAGTTCAGGTTTGTAGCGGTCGGCAGCGTCCCCGCTGCCCTCTCAGCCCGGATCACCGAGCTCCCGCGTGGGAATGGCTGTCCGAATGCTACGTCCAAAGGCAGGGGGGGTCAAGACCGCCGGCCGGCGCGCCGTAAAGTGGCGGGGCCGCCGCGGCCTGCGCTATAGTCGGCCTCGACCCGCCCGATGAGCGACGCGAGCCCGCAGGAGATGGAGGTCCTCGCGGAAGCGAGCCGGTTGCTCACCTCGACGCTCGACCTCGCCGAGGTGCTCGATCGCCTGGCCGACATCGCCCGCACGCGCCTCGAGACCGACGTGGCGCGGATCTGGCTGCGCGAGGAGACGGGCGACGTGCTCCGGCTCGCCGCTCACAAGGGGCGCGTGCGCTCCCCGCTGCCCGCGCGGGAGCAGGTGGCGACCCGCACCTCCCTGGTGGGCTGGGTGTTCACCAACCGGAAGACGCTCGCGCTGGCCGACGTGCAGCAGGACGCGCGCCTCGAGAAGCGCGGCTGGTTCAAGGCGGAGGGCTTCGCCTCGCTCCTCTGCGTGCCCATCCTGCTCGACGGTGAGGTGATCGGGATCCTCTCCGGCATGACCCGGGAGCGCCGCGAGTTCCGCTCGGCCGACGTGGCGCTCGCGGAGGCCCTCACCGCCTCCGCGGCGGTGGCGGTCCGCAACGCGCGCCTGCACTCGGAGACGGTGCGTCGGCTGGCCGAGATCGAGGCATTCCAGCGCGTGGCCGCCGAGACCCTCTCCTCGCCGGACGTGGTCACCGCGCTCGAGGCGGTGGTGCGCGAGATCCCGGCCCTGCTCGGCTCCGACGCGGCGGCCGGCTCGCGGGTGGACCCGCGGACCGGGACACTCGAGACGGTGACCACCGTCGGGGCCCGCGTGCCCGCGGTGCAGCCGCGCCGTCTCGAGCGGGGCCACGGCCTGGCCGGCCTCGCCCTGCGGGAGAAGCGGCCGTTCCGCACCGACGACTACCTCGCGGACGAGCGGTTCGAGCGGCCGCCGGCCCTCGCGGAGTGGGCCGCGGCCGAGGGCGTGGTGAGCATGGTCACCGCGCCGGTCACCGACGCGGGGGGCGAGCCGATCGCGCTCCTGTGGGCCTTCAACCACAGCCCGCGGCCGTTCACCCCGCGGGACGAGGCGACGCTCGCCGCCCTGGCCGGCCAGGCCGCCCTCGCGATGGACAACGCCCGCCTGGTCGGCGACCTCCGCCGCACGCTGGAGGAGCTGCAGGCGGCCCAGGACACCCTCGTGCGCGGGGCCACGCTGCGCGCGGTCGGCGAGCTGGCCGCGGGCGCCGCGCATCACCTCAACAACCTCATGGCGGTGGTGCTGGGGCGGAGCCAGCTCCTGCTCTACCGCAACCGCGATCCCGAGATGGGCTCGGCCCTGCGCACGATCGAGCGCGCCGCCCTCGACGCGGCGGACACGGTGCGTCGCATCCAGGCCTTCAGCCGGGCCGGGCACGGGGCGACCGCAACGCTCGTCGATCTGAACGAGACGGTGCGGGAGAGCATCGACCTCACCCGCGCCCGCTGGGAGCACGAGGCCCAGGTGCGCGGCGCGCAGATCGAGCTGGCCTTCGAGCCGGGCACCCCGCCGCGGATCTCCGGGCGCAACGCGGAGCTGCGCGAGGTGCTCACCAACCTGATCCTGAACGCGGTGGACGCGCTGCCGCGCGGCGGGCGCCTCGTCATCCGCACGTGGGGTGAGCCGGGTCGGGCGCTCGTCTCGGTCACCGACTCCGGGCCCGGGATGTCCGACGACGTGCGCGGGCGCGCCTTCGAGCCCTTCTTCACGACCAAGGGGGTGCGACGGCTCGGGCTGGGCCTGGCCGTCGCCTACGGCCTCGTCAGCGGCCACGGCGGCGACATCGCCCTCGAGAGCGGCGAGGGCCGCGGCACCACCGTGACCTTCTGGATTCCCGCCGAGGCAAGCGTGGAGGCCGACGTAGGGCGCGTCGGCGGCAACGGCGGGCGCCACGGCCGCATCCTGGTGGTCGACGACGAGGCCGACGTGCGCGAGGTGCTGGCCGACGTGCTGCTCTCCCACGGGCACAGCGTCACGCTGGCCGGCGGCGGTCAGGAAGCCCTGGCCTGCCTCGAGCGCGACCCGTTCGACCTCGTGATCACGGACCTGGGGATGCCGGACGTCAACGGCTGGGACGTGGCGCGCGCGGTCAAGAGCGGGCGGCAGGGGCTCCCGGTGCTGCTGCTGACCGGCTGGGCCGACGCGGTGGAGGCGGGGGTGGGCCGGGTGGACGCGGTGATCCGGAAGCCGTTCGACATGACCAAGCTCGCCGCCGCGGTCAGCGCGGCGCTGGGGCCGGCGGCGGGGTGAAGTCGGGGGTGATGCGGATCAGGACGCTCTTCTGGGTGTCGAGCCCCTTGCGGATGTAGCGGCCCATGAAGACCGGGACCAGCAGCCAGTACTTGCGACGGTAGTCGGACAGCAGGGCGGCCTCCAGGTCCGCGCGGCCGTCGACCCACTCCGCCCGGCCCTCGAAGGCCGGGCCGTCCTTGGTGCCCACGTGGACCGTCACCCGGCCGTCGTTTCGGATCCGGCGGGCCTTGAGGCTGTCGCGCAGGGTCGTGAAGTACACGTCGCCGTCGTGCGGCCAGAGCCAGGTCGGCACCGTGCCGGGCTTGCCGGCCCGGCTGTAGGTCGTCACGTACATGTACCGGGCGCGCGCGAGCGCGGCGGCCAGCTCGGGCGAGGGGATTCTTGCGTCCATGTTGGCTAGAGCCTACCATTGCCCCGTGAATTGCTGCGAGCCGTGACCCCGTGACCTCTGGAGGAGCCCCCATGCCCCCGCATCGCCTCGCCTACCGTCCGACGATCATGGGAACCCGCGGCGCCGTCGCCTCCGCGCATCCGCTCGCGTCGATGTCCGGCCTCCGCGTGCTGCTGGAAGGCGGCAACGCGGTGGACGCGGCGGTGGCGGTCGGCTCGACCTTGAACGTCGTCGAGCCGTTCATGTCGGGCGCGGCCGGGATCGGGCTCATGTTGATCTCGCGGGCGCGCACTCGCGAGCGGCACGTGCTCGACTTCATCGGCCCCGCCCCCCGCGGCGCCGACCCGGCGCGCTGCACCGAGGACGAGCTGGCCGGGGGGCCGAAGTCGTGCGCCACGCCCGGCAACCTCGGCGGCTGGCTGGCCGCCCTCGAGCGCTTCGGGTCGATGCCGCGGCAGAAGGTGCTGGCGCCCGCCATCGATCTGGCCGAGAACGGGGTGCCGCTCACCTTCGCCAACGTGAAGTTCTTCGAGCAGTCGCGCGCCCAGCTGGCCCGCTCGGCCGAGGC
>DASZJM010000412.1:0-5147 GCA_035948165.1 Candidatus Methylomirabilota bacterium | reverse complement strand
GCCGACACCGCGGGGGTGTGGCTGCTCGAGGACGACCGGCAGTGGATGACCCCGTTCGCGGGCTACCACGTGCCGGCCGAGACGCTGGCCGGCCTCCGCGACGCGCGCATCCGCCTCGACGACGATGCGTTCTTCGGTGAGGCGGCCCGTCGCCGCCAGTCGATGATCTCGACCGACGCGAGCCACGACCCCCGCATCGCGGAGGCGGTGCGGCGGGCGGCCCCGGCGCGCACGCTGCTCTTCGTGCCGATCCTGGCCCAGGAGCAGATGATCGGCGGCTTCGTGGCCGGCTGGTGGCACGCGGCCCGCGATCTCAGCGAAGCCGAGATGCGGCTGATGGAGGCGGTGGCGAGCCAGGCGGGCGTCGCGCTCCAGAACGCGCGCCTCTTCCGCGACAACCAGCGGCGGGTCCAGGAGCTCTCGGTGCTGCACGAGCTGTCGCAGACGGTGACCGGCCAGCTCGATCAGAGCGGGCTGCTCGACACCGTCTACCAGCAGATCGCCCGCGTCCTCGAGGTCCGCAGCATGGCGGTGCTCCTGCTCGACGAGGAGCATGACCGGCTGCGCGTGGTCCTGCGCGTGCGCAACGGGCGGCGGTGCGACGACGAGGAGCCCCACTTCTACCCACGAGACGCGGCCGGGCTCTCCGGCACCGTGTTCGAGACCGGGCGGCCCGTTCGCACCACCGACTACGTGACCGACTGCGCCCGGCACGGGGTCGCCCCGCTCGCCGCCGCGTTCGGCATGCCCTACTGCCTGATCGTGCCGATGACCGCGGGCGATCGAGTGCTCGGGGTGCTCTCGCTGCGCAGCCCCGACCGGCCGTTCACCGACGCCGACGAGCGCCTGATCGCCAACATCGCCCAGCTCGCGGCCCTCATGCTGCGGAGCGCGCGTCTCTTCGAGGAGCGCACGCGGGCCTTCGGGGAGCTGGCCTCGGCCCAGGACCAGCTGGTGCGCACCGAGAAGCTGCGCGCCCTCGGCGAGATGGCCTCCGGGGTGGCCCACGACTTCAACAACGTGCTCGCCTCGATCCTGGGGCGGGCCCAGCTCCTGCTCGAGCGCATCCAGGACGACAAGCTCCGCCGCTGGCTGCAGGTCATCGAGCGCGCGGCCATGGACGGGGCCCGCACCGTGCGCCGGCTCCAGGACTTCACCGGCATCCGGCGCGACCAGCCCGCGGTCGCGGTGGACCTCAACCAGGTCGCGCAGCAGGTGCTCGAGGCCACCGAGTCGACCTGGCGGCAGGACGCGGGGCGGCGCGGGGTCGAGATCGAGGTGGCGACCGAGCTGGCCGAGCGCCTGCCCAAGGTCGCGGGCGATCCCGCCGAGCTGCGCGAGGCCTTCACCAACCTCGTGCTCAACGCGGTCGACGCGATGCCCAAGGGCGGGCACCTCACCCTGCGGAGCAGCACCGCGGACGGGCAGGTGATGGTCGAGGTGATCGACACCGGCACCGGCATTCCCGAGCCCATCCGACAGAAGATCTTCGACCCGTTCTTCACCACCAAGGGACCGAAGGGCACCGGCCTCGGGCTCTCAATGGCGTATGGTATCCTGGCGCGCCACGGCGGCCGGATCACCGTCGAGAGCGAGGAGGGGCGCGGCACCACCTTCCGGCTCATGTTCCCGCCGTCGGATCAGGTCGAGGAGGCCGCCCCCGAGCCCGCGCCGGCCGCCGCGTCGTCGGTGGCCCTGCGCTGCCTCGTGGTCGACGACGAGGAGGAGGTGGCGGAGGTGGTGGCGGACATCCTGACCACCGCCGGCCACACCGCGGTGATCGCGGCGAGCGGGCAGGCGGCGGTGGATCACATCGGGGCCGAGCCGTTCGACCTCGTGTTCACCGACCTGGCGATGCCGGGCATGACCGGGTGGCAGGTGGCGCGCGCGGTGAAGGCCAGGGCGCCGGAGGTGCCGGTGGTGATGATGAGCGGGTTCGGAGTGGAGGTCGCGCCGGCGGAGCTGCACACCAACGGGGTCGACCTCGTCCTGTCCAAGCCGCTCCAGATCAAGGACGTGCTCCGCGCGGTGGAGACCATCCTGCGCGGGCGGGGGCGCCCGGGCGCGCCGTGACGAGCCCGATCATCACCGAGGCGGTGCGCGCCCTCGTCGACCGTCGCGACCTGAGCCGCCTCGAGGCGGCGGCGGCGATGGAGGCGATCATGTCCGGCGCGTCCACCAACGCCCAGATCGCCGCCTTCCTGACCGCGCTCCGCATGAAGGGCGAGACCGTCGAGGAGCTGATCGGCTTCGCCCAGGTGATGCGGCAGAAGGCGGTGAAGGTGCGCACCCACGGCGAGGACCTGGTGGCCCAGACCGGCACCGACCGCGAGATGCTGATCGACACCTGCGGTACCGGGGGGGACGCCTCGGGCACCTTCAACGTCTCGACCGCCACCGCCTTCGTGGTGGCGGGCGCGGGGCTCAAGGTGGCCAAGCACGGCAACCGCTCGGTCTCCTCTCTCTGCGGCTCCGCCGACGTGGTGGAGACGCTCGGGATCAGCATCGAGCTCGGCCCCGCCAAGGTCGCGCGCTGCGTGGACGAGGTCGGCATCGGGTTCCTCTACGCCCCGCTGCTGCACACCGCCATGAAGCACGTGATGGCGGCGCGGCGCGAGATGGGCGTGCGCACCGTGTTCAACATGCTGGGTCCGCTCACCAACCCGGCGGGCGCCAACGCCCAGGTGATCGGGGTGTACGCCCCTGGTCTCACCGAGCCGCTCGCCCGCGTGCTGGCCGAGCTCGGCACCATCCGCGCCTTCGTGGTGCACGGCGCCGACGGCCTCGACGAGATCTCCAACACCGGGGAGAGCCACATCGCGGAGGTGCACGAGGGCGTGGTGCGCGCCACGCGCGTGCGTCCCGAGGATTTCGGCATGCCGCGCGCCGCCGTCGCCGACCTGCAGGGGGGCGATCGGCAGGAGAACGCCCTGATCATCCGCCGCGTGCTCGCGGGCGAGCCGGGTCCCCGGCGCGACATCGTGCTGATGAACGCGGCGGCGGCGCTGGTGGCCGGGGCCAAGGCCCGCGATTTCAAGGAAGGCGTCGGCCTCGCCGCGCACGCGGTCGACACCGGGGCGGCCGCCCGCAAGCTCGAGGCCCTGATCGCGCTGTCGCAGCGCCTGGCGACGGAGCCCGCGGCCTGACCGCCGGGCATTGACCCCGCCCGCCCGGCGCGGTTACAATGGGCGGCGGTCGCGGTAACTGCCCGTCGCCGCTGAATGAATCCCGACCCGAAGCTCGACGAGGGCGTTGAGCGGCCAACCGGAGTTCTAGAACAGTAGCTCGAGGGAGCGTCGATTGGCGAGTCGTGTGCCGCGCTATCACCAGATCGCCCAGACGCTCCGCGCGCGCATCGTCGCGGAGGGCCAGGGCCCCGGTAAGCGCCTCGACACGCAGCGCCGTCTCGCCCGCGAGTTCGGCGTCACCCTGATGACGCTCCGCCAAGCGCTGGACCTGCTCGAGCGCGACGGCCTGATCGCCCGGCGGCACGGCCTCGGCACCTTCGTGGCCCGGCCCGCCATCGACTACGACATCCTCCACCTGCGGGCGTTCGCGGGCGATCTCTCGGCCCTGGGCGAGGACGTGGCGACGCGCTTCCTACGCAGCTACACCGAGGCCGCGGATCCGCGCGTGGCCGAGCCGCTCGGCCTGGCCGAAGGGGCGCCGGTGTTCGTGCTCGAGCGCCTGCGCCTGGTCGACGACGAGCCGGTGAGCTTCCAGGCCTCGTACCTGCCCGCGGTCCTCGGCGTCGAGGTCTCCAAGGCGGACCTCGCGGTGACCCCGCTGCGGCAGGTGCTGGCCTTCAAGCTCGGCATCGAGATCACCGAGGCCCGCGAGACGGTCGCGGCGGTGTCACTCGAGCGCCGCGCGGCCCGCGAGCTCGGCTGTCGGCCCGGCATCGCCGCCTTCCGCTCCGACCGCGTCTCGGTGGGGGCGGACGGCACCCCGGTGGTCTACGACCGCGTGTTCATCCCGGGCGACCGCTTCCGCATCACGCGCCAGCTGCGCTACGACACCCATCCCGTCACTCCCGCCAACCGAGTCACCAGAGGGATCCCAGAATGAAAATCCTCGTGATGATCAAGCAGGTCCCCGACACCGCCACCCAGGTGAAGATCGGCGGGGACGGCCGTGCCATCGACGCCGCCGGCATCACCTGGATCGTCTCCCCTTACGACGAGTTCGCGGTGGAGGAGGCGCTCCGGATCAAGGAGAAGCGAGGGCAGGGCGAGGTGGTCGCGGTCTCGCTCGGGCCCGAGCGCGGCAAGGAGGCGCTGCGCTCCTGTCTCGCGATGGGCGCCGATCGCGCGGTGCATCTCAAGGATACGGCGTGGGACGGAGCCGACACCTTGACGACCGCGCGCGCGCTCGCCGCGGTGATCAAGCAGGAAGCGCCGGGGCTCGCGCTCTTCGGGCGGCAGGCCATCGACGACGACATGGGCGCGGTGGCCGCCCAGGTGGCCGAGCTCCTGGACTGGCCGGTCGCCTCCTGGATCATGGAGGAAGCGGTCGACGCGGACGGCAAGACCATCCGGGTGGGCCGCCAGGTGGAAGGCGGCCTCGAGATCTTCGATCTCCCGCTCCCCGCGGTCGCGTCCGCGCAGAAGGGGCTCAACGAGCCGCGCTATCCCACGCTGAAGGGGATCATGGGGGCCAAGAAGAAGGAGATCAAGGAAGTGAAGGCCGCCGACGTGGGGATGGCGGCCGAGCCGCCGGTGCTCTCGGTGGTCAAGCTCGAGGCCCTGCCGCCGCGCCCGCCCGGCCGCATCATCCAGGGCGAGCCGGCCGAGGCGGTCAAGGAGCTGGTCCGCGCCCTCCGCGAAGACGCCAAAGCGATCTAACGGAGCGTACGGAAGTCGTCAAGGGATGTCCGCCGATTGGGGGAGTGCGGGGGCCATGTCGGGCCCCCCGCAGCTGAAGAGCCTGAAGAAGTAGACGGACGAAACGGGCACAAACAGGAGAAGGGGTCAGACATGGCCGGCGCGTACTGGTGCGTGGTCGAGGACGATCGGCAGGGCGCTCCCAAGAAGGTGATGGCCGAGGTGCTGGGCGAGGCCGCGCGCCTGGCCGGGCAGGCGGGAGCGCAGGTCGAGGCGGTGTGGGTGACCGACAAGGCGAGCCCCGAGGGCATCAAGCAGCTCGGC